>JAJFTT010000009.1 GCA_021372785.1 Negativicutes bacterium
TTCCATCACTAAGGTAGAGCTTTGCGTCAGTTCGGCGAGGTATTTCTTGATCAGCCGATATTGCATCCAATTCTGGCAGACTTGTCCGGTTTCACCGTAAGTCACCAGTTCATAGGGGTAGAGAGCAGTGGCAAAATCGAGGTTGTTATCGATCATTACCTGAAATGCTTTGCCTTCAATACACTGGCCGTGGTATTCATCAATCGCTTTGCCGCGGATTTGTCCTTCCGGACGGAAGCGGTAACCGTAGATCCGGCCGCGGGTCAGTAATTCTTCCAAAAATTCAGCCGCCAGTTCTTCATGAAATTCGTTGGGAACATAACGCAGCGCATTTTGTAAGGCAAGTCGAATATCGCTGGCTGATAATTTAGCGGTGCGTTTGGGAGCCCGGCGTATTTCTGCTGCAAAAGCAGGTTGTGCCGCAGGAACATCAGCAGCAGTTAAACGAAGAGTATAAGGTGCATCGTAAGACATTAAAAAAACCTCCTCATGTCGTCATCGCGGGATTGGTAATCGCTGAGATCAGAAAGCAATTTAGCGTTCTGTTTATTTAGTTTAATTCCCAAGGCAGCAATGGGTTTCCTGCTTTTTTTGTGAAATTTGCAGCTGCTAAAAATAGCAAAGGAAAAGAGCAAGAAAGCCAAAAGCCGAAAAGGTATTTCCTCAATGAGGAGAGAATTTACTACCACAAGACGCATCAAAGCACTGATGTTAGCGCAATAGGGTGTGGCTAATCCATTTGATGTTGAAAAAAAGTTCAGGAGGAGCGAAACATGGATATGATCATCCGCCGGGCAAAATGGGACGATTTGGAGGCTGCTTGTGTGGTAGAAGGGGCCGCGATCAAAGGAGCGCAGTATCTTTCATTGGTTGCCGACGAATTTATCAATGATCCAATCGGTGAACTGAGCGTAGCCGAAGTGGACGGTAAGATTGTGGGTGTGGGCAAATTCACTGTGCTTTACGATGGCGGCGCTTGGTTGGAAACGTTGCGTGTCGATCCGAATTATCAGGGCAGAGGCATTGGCAAAGCGTTTTATAATCGTTTTTTTGAGAATGCCGCCCGCCTTGGTATCACACGTATGGGCATGTATACCGGTTTTACCAATCAGGTCAGCAAAGGCTTGGCCTTGCGTTATGGTTTTACAGTCACCGGTCAGTATCGGGGGGCTAATTTAGCAATCACAGCGCAGACCGCGGTGGATGAAACCGTCGCAGCGGATTTTCGTTTGCTGAATGAAGATGAAGCCGAGCAGCAGCTGGCAGGCATGGCGGAGAAGTGGAATGGGCATATGGTGATGAACCGCACTTTTTATCCGATGAATGCAGGACTTTACCGCGGCTTAGCTAGAGAAAACAAAGTCTTTTATGATGAAAAAGGAGATAATCTCGTCGTCTTAGGAGCCCGTTTCATTCCGCAGCAAGCTTTGCATATTGGCTTATACCGGGGCGATGCCAAAAAGTGCCTCGAATTTGCTAAAATTGAAGCAAAGAAGCGGCAGGTTCCCAAGCTGACCATCATGTTCCCGCCGCAGGCCGCCGATGTGCAGCAAGCTGTGCTTGAGGCTGGCTTTACTCTGGAAGGCGGCGATTGTATCGTCTGTGAATGGTATGCAAAATAACTTCGCTGCCGTTCTGTGGCTGAAGAGGAGGCTGACCTTATGAAAAAGCATATTGCGATGTATCCGGGGACGTTTGATCCGATCACCAACGGGCATTTGGATATCATCCAACGTTCCTGCAAATTGTTCGATGAAGTCTATGTGACGATCTTGCTGCATCCCACCAAGAAAACATTGTTTACGCTGGAGGAGCGCCTGGCTCTAATGCGCCAGGCAATCACAGACATGCCGCAGGTCAAGGTTACTTATTATACAGGTCTTACGGTCGATTATTGCCGCGAGATCGGTTCGGAAGTGATTATCCGCGGTTTACGTGCGATGATGGATTTTGAATATGAATTTCAAATTGCGGCGGCTAATCAGTATCTGGATGATGATATTGAGATGTGTTTTTTAATGACGCATCAGAATTTCGGTTTTGTTTCTTCTTCCACCGTGAAAGAGATTGCTTCCTACGGTGGCAAACTGGATGGTCTGGTGCCGCTCTGCGTGGCAAAGGCGCTCTATAAAAAATATGGTATTGTCAGGCAATAAACAAGCAAAGAAGGAGGATGATTTCAGATGCCGACCTTGATTTTTAAGGGAATCAAACAAGAAGAATTACAGGTGCTGGCGAAACCACTGGTCAACAAACTGACCGAAGTGATCCAATGCCGCAAGGAAATTTTAACGCTGCAGTGGCAGCCGGCGGTTTTCTTTGATGCGGAAGGTCAAATTGTCAGTAAGCCGTATGTGGATGTACATTGGTTCGTCAGACCGCAGGAAGTGCAGGATCAGACCGCCAAGACCATCGTAGAGATGATTAAAACCTTGGGTTATGAAAAAGTGAAAGTAAACTTTACCATCATGGACCGCAACGGCTATTACGATTTATAAAAAATCAGCAGGCAATGCTTTGAACGCCTTTTTTGAAAACGGGCAAGGCACTGCCTGCTTTTTCACTTGATCAGCAGGCTGGGCGGTCAGAGTTGTTTTTCTTGTGTTCGATTGCCGCTGCATCCGTGAGGCAAGCGGGTTGGAAAGGAGTAGAGATCCATTATGAAAAGTATGGTTTCTATCGAAAGAATCGAAAATGATTTGCAGAACCTGCGTCAGTTCGGCAAAACCGAGCAGGATGGTGTGACGCGGTTACCATTTACCGCCGAGGATAAGGCGGCCAGAGCCTATTTGCTGCAAGCGATGCAGGCGGCTGGGCTGCAGGTGCATCTGGACAGCGCTTCCAATGTTGTGGGGCATTGGCAGGGTTTGCAGCCGGAATTGCCTGTTTTGCTGATCGGCTCCCATTACGATACGGTGATCAACGGCGGTGCTTATGACGGTATTCTAGGCGTGGTTTGCGGTCTGGAAGTAGTCCGTGCCCTGCGGGATGCCGGTATCCAACCACAGCGTTCGCTGCAGTTGATCGCTTTCAACGATGAAGAAGGTGTGCGCTTCAAACGCGGATTCAGCGGCAGTCTGGCTCTGATCGGCCAGCTGAGCGAGGCGGAATTATACAGTGGTAAGGATATGAATGGAATTTCTCAGGCAGAGCTGATGCTGCAGCAAGGTTTCGTGCCGCAGCAAATCGCGTCGGCTCAGCGTCAGACGGAAGAAATCTTCGCTTATTTGGAATTGCATATAGAACAGGGACCGGTATTGGATCAAATCGGTTTGGATATTGGGGTGGTGACCGCAATTGTAGGCACGACGCGTTATTTTGTAGAGATCAACGGACAGGCAGACCACGCCGGTACCACGCCGATGACAATGCGCAAGGATGCTTTGGCCGCGGCAGCTGCGGTGATTGCCAAGGTGCCAGGCTATGCAGGGCTGGCCGATCCCAACGGGGTAGCTACGGTGGGTTACCTGAAGGTGGAACCTTGTGCTGTCAATGTAGTGCCGGCCAAAGTAATCTTCTCACTCGATATCCGCTCACAAAATGTGGAAGCGAAAGCTATGGTAGCGGCGCGCATTCTGCAGGAGGTTGAACAGGTCTGCGGGGATCAATTACAGCATCAGGTCACGCTGACCATGGCGGAAGAGCCGGTTGCCATGGACGCACATCTGCAGGATGTGATCGAACAGGCCGCCAGGCAGAACGGTTATACAGTGCAGAGAATGGTCAGCGGAGCCGGGCATGATGCGCAGATTGTAGCCAGAATCTGCCCGGTAGCTATGATTTTTGTGCCGAGTCAAGGCGGTCGCAGTCATTGTGCGGTGGAATATACCAGCCCGGAAGCCATTGCCAAAGGTGCTCAGGTTTTGCTCGATAGCGTAATTCAGCTGACAAAATAAGCATATGAGAACAAAAAGCGCTGCGGGTGAGTCGCCACTTGCAGCGCTTTTTTAGCAGCAGAAGCAAAGAATCGCAGCCGATCTTTGTGATTAACGGAGCAATGGCAGGAGCTGCTCTTTGTAGTTGGGCATGCGGCCGCTCTTCTGCAGCGAGCGCAGTAAGAAAAGGGCAGTGAAACCAATCGCTAAGCCGCTGATACTGCCCATCAGGATCAAAACCGGCAAATAAATCAGTAAACCAAAGGTCTGCATCAGCAGCATGGAGAGTATCATTTGAGCCACGTTGTGCGCCACCGCACCGGCTACGCTGATGGCCGGCAGAGAAAAACTGGGTGCAAAACGATTGGCCAGCCACCACATCACGCCAAAACTGAGCAAAGCACCGCTGCTGCTGAAAAGAAAAGCAGAGAAGCCCCCGCCAAAAAAACTCGCCAGCAAACAACGCAGCATAATCAGCAGCACGGATTGACCAAAAGGGAACCAAAAAAGGGCGGCTAAATTGATCAGATTGGCAAAGCCCAGTTTGGCACCGGGAAAAGGCAGAGCCGGCAGCGGTAGCATTTGTTCTACCATATGCAGAGCGAGACTGAGACTGAGACAAAGTCCCAGCCGAATCAATTGTTTGGTCGTCATTTTTACTCTCACCTGCTTTGTACTATTTGTTCAGCCGATAGGCCGGATTGGTCAATTCAAAACTGTTGCTTAAGCCGCTGCTAAGCGTGATGTTTTTGGCTTGATCAATCAGTACGTATCCGACTTCCGGGTAGTGCTGCAGCAGTGTGAGTCCCGCGTCTTTGCCCAAGACAAAGACCGCGGTAGAGAGCGCGTCGGCTAAGGCGCCGTCCCGGCAGATCATACTGGCGCTGATTAAATCGGAGGCAGCCGGGTAACCGGTTTTACTGTCCAGCAGATGGTGATAGCGCACACCATCCTGTTCAAAATAGCGCTCATAATCACCGGAAGTGGAAATGGTAGAATCGGTCAGCGGCAGAATGCCGACATAGTCATTGACCGTACCTCTGGGATCGGCGATGGCTGCCTTCCAGGCGATGTGGTTGGGTTTCTCGCCAACGGTCAAAAGATTGCCGTTGATCGAGATCAAAGCGCTGTCGATTTGATACTCCGCCAAAATGCGGAAAGCCTGGTCGGCGGCGAAACCTTTGGCAATGGCGCCAAAATCCAAGCCCATCCCGGCTTTGCTTAAAAACACTGTGCTTTCCGCCGCATTCACGACGATATCCCGATAATCCAAGAGAGGTAAGGCAGCAACAATTTCGGCTTCCGCCGGCCGATGCGCTCCGCCAAATCCGATCTGCCACAGTTTGACCAAAGGTCCAATGGCCGGATTGAAAGCGCCGTTGCTGGCCCCGGCAACCGTCAAGGCTTTTTGCAGAACTGCCATTGTCTGTTCGCTGACTTTGACCGGTGCGAGGCCCGCTTGCCGGTTGACGGTCAGCAGTTCGCTCTCCGTCAGGTTCACACTCATTAGCGTTTCCAAGTTTTGAAATTGTTGCATGAGAGCGTCGCCGGCAGCTTTGCTGTTCTTTGTCTCACCGTAGAGTTTGATCTGGATTAAACCACCGAAAGCAAAACCGGTAAATTCATAAGGTTCGGCGGATACTTGATTGCAGCCGCAGAGCAGAGCAATCAGCAGCAAGAGCAGCAGAAGTTTCGTTTTTATTTTCATCGGCATAAACCGCATTTTCCCCTTTCTCATCATGAGGGTAGTTGATACTTGTTTAGTTCTCTCTTTAGCAGTCCGGTCCCTTTTTCCGGCAGCCCCTCAAACGCAAAAGGTTATGAAAAAATATTACGTAACCGGAAGGATTTTACTGGCCGAATTGCTAATTAAATAAGAAAGGAGATTACTTTGAGACCAAAGCAGCGGCTGAAACCGTCGCTTTGGACAGGGGTAATTTCAAAATTAAAAAGGAGTGATAGTTCATGAGCCATGCTAAGATCACCTGTCCGACCAGTTTTTTTGGTCATCAACCGGGTGCAGCGCGTCAGCTGATTCGCTGGGAAAAAATCGTGGAATACTTTGAACAAATCGCAAAAGAAACCGACCGCATGATTTTGCAAAATGTCGGACCTTCTACCGAAGGAAATCCCTTTTTGGTTGCTTACATCTCTGC
Organism: Negativicutes bacterium; assembly: GCA_021372785.1. Classification (NCBI taxonomy): domain Bacteria; kingdom Bacillati; phylum Bacillota; class Negativicutes; species Negativicutes bacterium. The sequence goes on from JAJFTT010000009.1 coordinate 6,032, forward strand.
TCCAGAGAACTTAGCTCGTTTGGAAGAATATCGTCAGATCAATCTCAAACTGACCGACCCGCGCGGACTGGAACAAGCCGCCATCGATCAACTGGTGCAGGAAGGCAAGGCAATTGTCGTCCAGACGATGAGCTTACATGCCAGCGAAGTAGGCGGCACCCAAATGGCGCCCGAATTGGCTTATGATTTACTGACTGCCGAAACCGAAGAAGGCTTACGCATCCTCAAGGAAGTTATTTTCATTATGGTGCCCTGCTTCAATCCGGATGGCCAGATCATGGTGACCGATTGGTACAATAAATATCTGGGCACCGAATATGAGGGCTGCGGCATGCCGTGGCTCTATCACAAATATTGCGGACACGATAACAACCGCGATGCTTTCGCCTGGAATTTGATCGAATCCAGATATGTCGGCGAAATCCTGTTCAAAAATTGGCATCCGCAGGCCTTCCAGGATCATCATCATATGGGATCCTATGGCGCCCGTATTTATATCGCTCCTTACAGTGATCCGATTCATCCCAATCCCGATCCATTGGTTTGGAACGAACTCAGAATGTATGGTTCTCATATGGCCTACCGTTTGGAAGAAGAGGGCAAGCAAGGCGTGCTGACCGGCGGTCAATTCCCGGGCTGGGCGCATATGGGTTTCCATTGGTTTACCAATCATCATAATATTGCCGGTATGCTGACCGAATCAGCCAGCTGCAAGACAGCAACGCCGCTCTATATTTCTCCGGAACAGTTGGAAGGCGCCAAAGACCGTGTTTTCCCGGAATATCAACAGCAGGTCAATTTCGTCCATCCCTGGCCGGGTGGTTGGTGGACTCTCAGAGACATCGTAGAACAACAAAAGGTTACAGCCTGGGCCTTGCTCGACTGTGCTGCCCGCAACAAAGATATCATTTTGAGAAACTCCGTCAAAAAAGCGCAGCGGCAAACCGCGTTGGGTGCCAGTGAGAAACCGTATGGCTTTATTATTCCTATGGACAAACAAAACGATAAAGTGACGGCTCAAAAGTTGGTGAGAGTGCTGGAACAGCAGGGCATTGAACTGCATCTGGCCGACGAGACAATCAGCTCCGGCGATCTCAGCGCTGCTGCCGGCAGTATCGTTGTGTTTACCGCTCAACCAAAACGGGCTGCCATTCGGACCCTCTTAGCGCGAACCTTCTACAATGACAACTGGTTCTGCAAACGGGTGGACGGCAGGTCAAATGTCTATGATACCACCACCGATACCTATGCCGAATTCATGGGAGTGACAGTCCTGGAAGCCGAAAAACCCATTTTAGGCAAAACCCATAAGATCGAGAAGCTGGTTCCACTGCAAGGCAAGGTGGCGGATGCAAAGAAAATCGAAGCTTACGCTTTCAAAGCCAATTACAATGATTCGTTTATCCTGGCCAATATGCTGCTGGCGCAAGGATTTCCCGTTTGGCGGTCTGGTTGCTGCGGTAACTTCCTGACGGTGCCGGAGGCAAAAGAAGTATTGCAGGCCGGCGCTGCCAAATTTGGTTTTGAAGTCAGTGTTTTCCCGCATTCTTTGGCGGAAACGGAAAAAATGGAGTACAAGCCGGTACGTCTCGCGATTTACAAACGTTATCTGGGTGGCGCCATGGACGAAGGCTGGACTCGTCTCGTGATGGAACAATTCCAATTCCCCTTCATCACTATTATGGATCAGGATCTCCGGCAAGGTAATTTAATCGAAAAATACGATGTCATCTATATTCCGGCCGATCGCAAAGAAATGCTGACAGATGTGACCAAAGAAGCTGCTTTCGGCAGGATGCGTCAATATATGGGTGCCATACCGGAAGAGTATATCAGCGGCATCAAAGCAGAAGGCATTCAGGCACTCCAGGAATTCGTCAAAGCCGGCGGCCGTGTGGTTGCGCAAGCCGGATCCTGTGACTGGCTTGTGAAAGCGTTCGATCTTGGGCTGAAAAACGTGGTAGACGGCAAGACGATGGACGAATTCTTCACCAACGGCGCTACCTTACGCACCATCCATCTGGCGAATCCCATCAACTGGGGTATGCCGGAAGTGGGTTATACGCTCAATTTCGATAGTCCGGCGTATGTGATTACGGACAATAAGCATGCTGAAAATTATCAAGTTCTGGCAAAATATCCCGAACGTGATATTCTGCAGAGCGGATTATTGTATGGCGGCGATTTGATTGCCGGTAAAGCAGCGGCGGTCCGGGTTATTTATGGAGAAGGCGATCTCATCCTATTGGGTTATAACGCACAATATCGTGCCCAGACGGACGGCACCTACAAACCGTTCTTCAACAGTTTGATGAAGGTGAAATGAGCCTTTCTGTAGAACAAAATAAGGGAATGCGCTGCCAGGGTTCAGGCACAGCGCATTCCCGAAACAAGAAAGGCTTTCTGGTTCGAAGAGAGAGAGAGAAAGAAGCAAGCAGAGCCTTTCAGATGAAAGAGAGGATTTTAATCAATGGACATTAAGATTACCCGCACGACCAACCCCAAAGTACGGCCGGACGAAAGCAAACTGGGCTTCGGTAAGCTATTTACCGACCATATGTTTTTGCTGGACTATAACGAAGAAGAAGGTTGGCATGATCCCAGAATCGTTCCCTATGGGCCGATTGCGATGGACCCCGCTTCGATGGTTTTGCATTATGCTCAAGAAACATTCGAAGGCTTAAAAGCTTATCGCCGTGCCGATGGGCGCATTCAATTGTTCCGCCCCGAAGCCAATGCTGCCAGGATGGAACGCAGCAATCTGCGGATTGCCATGCCACCCGTGCCCAAAGCAGACTTTCTGCAGGCAGTGCGCGCACTGGTCAAAGTAGATCAGGATTGGGTGCCTCGTCTGCCGGAAACCTCTCTCTATATTCGCCCCTTCTGCTATGCAACGCAAGCCTCCGTCAGTGTGTCTGCCTCCAAAACCTATCAGTTTATCGTTCTGCTCTCGCCCTCCGGATCCTATTACCCGGAAGGTGTAAATCCGGTCAGGATTTTTGTGGAAGATGAGTTTGTGCGGTCGGTCAAAGGCGGTACCGGTGAAGCGAAGACCGGCGGTAATTATGCCGCTTCCATCATCGGTCAGGTCAAAGCGAAAAAGCTCGGCTATTCACAGGTGCTGTGGCTGGATGGGATTCATCGGAAATTTGTTGAAGAAGTCGGCACCACCAATATCATTTTTAAGATTCATGGTGAGATCATCACTCCGCCCCTGGATGGAACCATTTTACCGGGCATTACCCGCGATTCCGCATTGACCTTGATGCGTCATTGGGGATTGAAGGTCAGCGAACGCCAGCTTTCCATTGATGAAATCGTGCAGGCTTATGACGCAGGTCAGTTGGATGAAGTCTTTGCTGTCGGCACTGCCGCCGTGGTTTCTCCGGTTGGTGAATTGTTCTACAAAGGCAAGAAAATGATCATCAACAACTTTAAAAACGGCGAAATTGCCCAGAAAGTCTATGATACCTTAACCGGAATCCAATGGGGCAGAATACCCGACGAATTCGGCTGGACACAGATTGTCGATTAGTTCAAAATAGGTAAATACAAGACAATCCCGGATGTAGAAAAATAAACAGCTCTCCATGCAGTAGACACTCGAAATAACAAAAATTCGAGACTACGCTATGGGGAGCTGTTCAACTAAACACCGTCCTATTCGAACGGTGTTCTGCACGGAAGAAGAGCTTTTTTAAACCCGATAACTCTGCTTGGGGAAGTAAAGCAATCACCGAAGGAAATTGTACCGTCGGCGGTTATAAAAGAGAAAACCGGTGTTTCCCTTGAAGAACACGAAAAAGAACAATGTCTATCTACTGACTGACACTAAGTCAGCTTGAATGGTCTTTACTGCAACTTGAGCGTCATTTGCAAGGTCCTCAGCTTCCTGCCGATCAACGATCTTATAGTCTCCCTGGTTGATGAGCATGACCACCTTGCCATCGGCTTCAAGAACTTCACAGCGAACCAGATAGACACGGTCATCAATTGTCAAAAGGCGGGCATAACTACCTTCCTCAGAAACGCTGATCGTAAAAGTATTGCGAAGCTGTGTGGCAGCCATGATATTCAGTGAAGTAAAAGCAAGTGTAAAAGCTAGAAAAACAACCCAAACGACGGTTGTTTTTTTTACTGCGTTCAGGAGTCGATAGGAAAGCAGTAAAAGAGCGACTCCTAACCCAATAGCCAGATAAGGAGCAAGCCGGGAATTTACATAGCTTTCGCTAACCTTTGTCGCAAGAAACGTCAGAGCAACTGCGATAGGGAAATACAGCCACTTTTTTGAGGTAGGTTTGAGAAAAAACGGAATCTGCAGGAAACAGCTAACAGCAAGCGGAACCGTCGCCAGTTCTGCCAGAAAAATAGTGGGACTGCCACAGGAATACGCCCTGGTAAAGGGGACAAATACAGAGATGCCGAAGTAACGAAAAACGAAAAAGACAAATAGAGAACCAGAGATGCATTGGCATAAGCTTACCAAAAAAAGGAATCCACCCACTTCCAGCATTGTAAATTTCTTTTTTACTTCAAACTCACTTTTCATCTGTCTCCACCAAAACCTTTCCGTAATGAAAATGGATAGTTCAATTAGGCGCGCTGGTTATTCTTGATCAACGTAAATCAAAGGCTGATTGTTGCTCTTCATATCAGATATTAATGTCTAGTGCGCAGAAACTATCTCCTGTATTATCAAACAATAATATGTTACTGTAAGGCTTATCCTGGTTAATCTTGCACTAAAACCAATTTTGACATATGGGGCACTGCCAGTTATAGTTCTCCCGCCAATCTGCATATGTTTGGCATGCATTGCAATAAGGTGCCAAAACCTCTTCACTTGATATGAAATGTTGTCCAAGATAATGCTCAAAGCTACAGATAGCTATTCCATACAAAGCAATCTGCCATCTACCAGTTGTTATCATTGTAGCTATAGTTATAAAATCCTCAAAAGTAAAACTCCTCATAGCACCACATGCATAAGACATTTATCTTGTTCTGGATACTAAACCGCTAATCTTGTCATGAACCTCCAGCAATCTATACAACAGAGGATTTAGTAACAATTTATCACAATATGAATTTTACTATATAAAAGACAATTGTCAATATTAAATTAAATTCAAAATAAATATATTCTATGCGGAAATATTATGATATGAAATAGAAAAATAAGATTATAGCATGCTTTGGCTTTTTTAGCTTTCATTTACTGGAAAAAGCGATGGAGTGTAACCAAAAACTCCAGATTACAGATGCCAATTTTCACTGATGATTCATAGTAAGTTGCGCAATGTTACAATAATAGTAATATTGATCTGAGATTATGATCGTGCAGTAGATAGAAGAAGGGTGTTACTTCAATTTTGCTGCAGGCTTTGAAAAAATTACTTGCTTTTTAATGAAATCAAATGCTTCACAAGCAGGATTAAGGTAACACCACAACAGACGCAATATTGAAAGAAAAATGGTAAAACAGAGCAATGAATAGACAAATAACGTTGTCGGAACTGACCGATGAATTGTCGTAGGTTAGAATGCGGAAAAAGGAGTCACTGGAGCAGAAGGAGCGCGTCATACCATGGAACGAGTGGATAGGGTGAGTATTTCCGACTGTGGAGCGCCAAACCGGGCTCATAAGGACCTGGTGTACTCAGATAGGGATCATCTGACTTCAGCGTGACGGCAAACATAGGGTATTTTTTACTTTTCTTCCAATTGAGCAGGGACTCGCTTTTATTGGATGGCATTGCGCGGTGTTGCCCTAAATAAAAAGGAACAGCGACCGTTTAGCCGCTGATTCCTAATTGTTAATTCACTTTATATAATGATAATACAGCCTAGGTTTTAAGCCATTTTCTGTCATTACATGTTCATACCATGTCAATACTTTGCCAGTACGTAAAATTGGATAATTGACTAAATGCCCCTCTTCCTTTCCAATAATTGTGTACAGTAACTGCTGCTTGATATCCAGAATAACTAAAGCATCCGTATCTGGGCTTAGGGCATACCAAGCACACATAGTATCAATACATCCAGTAATAGAAAAAGAATTACGATCGTGTTTAGAATAGATTGATAGATTACTATTGACTTTTAATTTCCAAGTAAAGTCACTTAGATCTAGAACTACAACTTCAGCGTCATAAAATGTCTTATTTGGTTGACTGGACGCGACTAGATAACCATTAGTCAATGTAGGATTAATTACATTTTCTGGAGTTATTATTTTCTTAGATTCGCCAGTGTCAATGTTGTATAAGACGCAAAAACCTTCATACAATCCATCCTTTCTGAAGAAAGCTTCAGGCCAAGTAATCAAATTACCATAAATACTTGGTGCACCAAATGAGTTATTAAAGGGATCGGATTTTAATTCTCCAATTATCTTTATCTCCTCAGTAGAAATCTGAAAAGTTTTAATGATTGGAACAATTATCCCTTTAGCATTCTTAGCGAAACCAGGATATACAATGAAGTCTCCATCAATATCTATAAGCTTAGGACACAAATATGAGTCAGGATAATTATTGTCAACACGTAGGCCTTGATCATAATCTATTAGGGTGAGTTCTTTTGTCTGGATATTTAACATATACACAGCCCAATCTGTACCTTTGGTTGGATTTGGTATTGTTCTTGCATTAGGGCATTCAGACCATACAACATAAGGTTCTTGGTAAACACCATACTTTATCTCACGCTTCCGGTCCCCCATTACGTTTTCAAAAAGAACTTTCTTCTTACCTTCTTTTGGGATAGATACGAGATCAAAAGTAGTTCCGTCTTCAATCATGATTAAATTACGATTCTTATCAAAGCCAAGGAAGGTTATTAAACCATTTTCAAAATCGAAATAAGCGGTCTCTCCCAACACACCACTTTCTTCTAAAACATCTTCGATATTACCTTGTGGGATCTGATCATTTGTTAAGTATTCAACTTTTGTATCTAATGGAGTTGGCTCAGGAATACTATCAACAGTGATAGGAGGTTTACCGATATTCGTTTGATTCAAATCAGGAACATTTGTAGGAAGATTATTACAACTAGTAAGAACTAATGCAATTAGAAAAAGCAACAATTTTAAAGATATTTTTTTCATAAAATCTCCTAAAATTTAGTAGACTAACCCTCTGTCATTCGTTAATATTGCCATACGCTGAAAAGAAATTTCTACATGTCTTGTAGGTAGAAACATATCTTCTGAAGGAATCGAATCATAATAATATAGTATACGAGCCGAAGGGTCAGTGCTATCAAATCCTTCTCCAGCAACATAGTGACCTATTTCGGATTGAGAAAGACCTGTCCCCCCGTCATAATAAGCAAAATAGACTGATGAATTGGCAAGTTGATGACCATTAATAACTACACCGTAATTTCCAAGCAAAGTCGTAATTGTTGCATTTGCAAACTCCATTGGCCATGAAGATAAAGTGCTTCCATACATGATAGCATAATTGAACCAATTTCCGTTAACGCCATTATAAAGATTCAAAGCCGGGGCTATATTACCTAAATATGTGCCATCGATTGTTGTATACATATCTTCTTCTAAATCATCAAAAGATACATAAATTTCGCGTCCAGCTAAAACAGCTTTTGCTGCTGCTGGACCACAATTAAATTCTTCATCTTGCTCTTGCCCCGGCAAATCTAAGTTTTTGTACATATAGTCACCAGGATTGGTCCTTAATACTACATCATTACCATAACCAGGTAAATAATCCGATAACGTAGTATCTGGATAAAACTTTCCTAACAAACTATCTAATTTTTCAATTTCCTTTGCGTTTACACTATTTGTATCCTTAAAGTATTTTTCGCGTATCAACATTATTTCTTTACATGCTTTGGCTTTTTCTTTCGAATAATTGATTTCCTGTGCTGTCAATTCCCTACCTATTCCATTTTGATCTCCTATTATTTGTCTAGCTTGATTAATTTTAATCTCATTTGCATAGGCAATACCATTTAATAAGAAAGAAACAACGAGTATGAAGGTTAAATATTTTCATATTCTATTCATTTTTTCTCCTTTATTATTTGTTTAAATAGTGATAATGGCTTCCTCGCTTCAGAATGATAAATATCTACAAATCCTCCTCTCATATAAGTTATCAAAAATACTGGTTTATTCAAACATTACAACATTCCAAGTGCTTTGGATAAATCGAATGTCATTGATTGCTTTTTATCTTCAAGCAGTAGATTGAGAGTGTGTGAAATTCCGGAAATGTAAAAGATATCTATCTTGTTCTGGATGTTGAACCGCCAACCCTGTCATGAGTCTTTAGCAATCTATGCTATAGAGGATTTAGAAACTATTTATCACTATATGAATTTTATCATATTATATACGAATGTCAATATTAAATTAAATTCGAAAATAATATATTCTATGTGGAAATATTATGAAATTAAATAGAAAAATAATATTAAAGCATGCTTTAATTTTTTTACTTTCATTTATTGGGCAAATAGAGGAAAAGAATTACTGGAAATTTAGATAACAGATACAATTTTTGTTGATAATTCAATGTAAATTACACAATATTTCAATAATAACAGAATTGATCTGAAATCATGATTTTGCAGTAGGTTGAAGATGGATGTTATTTTTGATCTGCTGCAAACAATGAGAAAATTAATTGGCTTTTTTGACGGAATCAAGTGCTTAACAAAGCAACATAAAGAGTCAAATAATTTAATTGAGTGAAGACAGAGCGGGTTTATATGCTAATCGAAATGTTGAACCCGGGTGGTAAATTTTAGATTGAAAAATACAGTAAGCTATAATAAGATTTTCATGATGCCCTGGCTTATATTGGCTTGCTATATTAGGCGGCTGTAATCCGTAAGTCGCACGATCCAACAAGAGCTTCCTAAAAACTATTTCAATAGTCTGTTAATAGTTGATAATTCTAAACTAAAAAGATAATACACCAATTGGTTGTACAATATAATGAGAGGTAGGCTACCCAAAGAATGGATAGCCGACCTCCTGAATAGTTTTTACTCGAACAATGCAAAGCAGTTATGTGCTTCCGATCTTTGGAATAGAGCATTTGCTGTTTCAGATAGAACTAAACTTTGACAAACATGTTTTTGCCTACACCGCAGACAGGGCAAGTATAGTCATCCGGTAACTCTTCAAAGGGGATTGTACCATCATACTCGTAATGGCAGACACTGCAGACCCACTTTGCCGGCAGCTTGACCGGTTCTGCCGGTTTACTCTGCTTGCCGCTTTTGAGAATCCGGTAATCGGCATAAGTCATGGGAGGGACATCTTTGATATTGCGCGCTGCTGTGACATCAAAGAGGAATAGAGTATGAGTACCTAAATCGAGCGTCTCTACGACGGTTCCTTCATAGACCGCACAGACACCTTCCGTCAGGTAGGGGCAACCGTTGGCATCTGTCTCGTGCGGGTAGTTGCTGAGTTTATCCACAGTATGCCCGCTCTGCATACCAAACCAATTGAACACATCGAGCTTCGCTTCCTGGGAGAGTACGGAAACAGATAATTTGCCGGTTTTGATCAGCAATTCGTGGGTGAAATGTGTTTTAGTCGCGGTTGCGACACAACGCAGCGGATCGCTGGTGACTTGCATTATTGTATTCGTGATACAGGCATTTTGCCGGCCGCCGTCGGCTGCTCCAATCAGAAACAACCCGTAAGTCAATTTAAATAGAGCAGAGGTTTCCATCATCTGATCGCTTCCCTTTCTTTGTCTGAATTTGAATGAGCTTACTCTGTTAATGTTCGGTCAAATAGGGAGAATTCCTTCTTCTTGCCTGGCATTATCCATTTTGCTGCCGCTGCTGCAGCAGGATTTCCAGCGAAAACAGCGAAATAAACAAGCGATACAAAACGAGAAGCATTGTGGTTTCGGAGATTTACACGTTTTTTATTTTATTTCAATCAGCGAGGTAATGGCATGGAAGGTCTGGTTTTTGATGTTCGTCGCTATTCAACACAGGACGGTCCCGGGATTCGGACCACTGTTTTTTTCAAAGGCTGTCCTTTGCGCTGCCAGTGGTGTCACAATCCGGAGAGTCAATCGTTTGCGGCAGAGTTGATGCGCCAGCCTGAGCTATGTATCAGCTGTGGGCGCTGCCTGACGGTTTGTCCTGTCAGTTTAGGTGAAACGGATACCTGCCAGCAGTGCGGCGCCTGTGCAGAAATTTGCCCGGCGCAGGGACGTGTGATGGCAGGTTCGATCCAAACAACAAGTGAAGTGATGCAAAAAATCCGCCGTGATCTCTTATTCTACGATCAATCCGGCGGCGGTGTGACGTTTTCCGGCGGAGAGCCGCTCTGTCAACCGGATTTTCTGCTGGAACTGCTGCAAACCTGCGGCAAAGAAGGCATTCACCGGGCAGTGGACACCAGTGGATTTGCGGCTTGGGAAGTGCTGCAGCCGATTGCTGCCGAAACCGATTTATTCCTCTATGATCTAAAAATCATGGACAGCGAGCAGCATAAAAAATATACCGGGGTAGGGAACGCATTAATTCTGGCTAACCTGAAGAAACTGATCCGGTCTGGCCAGCATGGTATCATCAGAATGCCATTGATTCCCGGCATTAATAACGCGGAAGAGAATTTGCAGGCAATGGGGAAATTCCTCGCTGCAACCGGCGGCAGTTGGCCGGTAAACCTGCTTCCCTTCCATCAAATGCAAAAGAGTAAGTATCAGAAATTAGGCCGCACCTACCAATTGAGCGAAACAGCCATCCCAACGGCAGCAGAGATACAAGCAGCCGTCCTTTTGCTGCGCAGTTTTGGTTTACAGGTGAGCAGTATCGTCTAGTCAACCCAAATTGGCGGTTAGACTACCATGAATGATCTAACAGAATGAAAAGAGGGATTTTTTGATGAATGAACGCATTGCACGCTTGCGTCAGCTCAGCCGCGAGGCACAGCCTGCTTTTTCAGCGGAGCGGGCGAAATTGGTGACTGATTTTTATAAAGCGAATGACGGCAAGTATTCTGTCCCCGTAATGCGGGCGTTGAATTTTTATCATTTATGCGATCAAAAGACCATCTATTTTGGCGAAGATGAGTTGATTGTCGGCGAACGGGGCGGCGCTCCCGCCGTCGTACCTTCTTTTCCGGAACTGACTTGTCATTCTCTGGAGGATTTGGATATTCTCAATTCCCGGGAAATGGCGAGTTATCGGGTCACAGCGCAGGACCGTCAGTTATATGAAGAAGAAATTATCCCATATTGGCGCGGCCGCAGCCTGCGAGACAAAGCATTTGCCGAAATCGATACAACCTGGAAATCGCTGTATGAGGCTGGTTTATTCACCGAGTTTATGGAGCAAAGGGCGCCGGGTCATACGTCTTTGGACGGTAAAATCTATCAAAAAGGGATGCTGGATTTTATCCGCGCCATTGAGCTGGCGCAAAGTAAGCTGGATTGGCTGGAAGATCCGGAGGCTGGCAGTAAAAATGAAGAATGGAAAGCCATGATCATCAGCTGCCGGGCTGTGATCCGCTTTGCCGAACGGCATGCCGAACGGGCAGAAGCCATGGCGGCCGTTTGTCAGGATACCAAGCGGCAAGCGGAACTGCTGAAAATCGCGCAAGTCTGCCATCGGGTTCCGGCGGAGGCGCCGCGTGACTTTCAGGAAGCGCTGCAGATCTACTGGTTTGTGCATCTGGGCACCATTACAGAAATGAATGGTTGGGACGCGATGAGCCCGGGACACCTGGATCAGCATCTGACGCCGTTTTACGAAAAAGGAATTGCCGAAGGTTCTTTAACCAGAGAACAAGCCAAGGAATTGTTGGCGTGCCTCTGGATTAAATTCAACAATCACCCCGCTCCGCCGAAAGTGGGTGTGACTGCCCTGGAGAGCGGTACCTATAACGATTTTGTCAATATCAATATCGGGGGCCTGCATCGGGATGGCAGCGACGCGGTCAGCGAGGTTTCCTATCTGCTGCTGGAAGTCTTCGAGGAGCAGCATCTGCTGCAGCCGCAGTGCAACGTGCAGATCAGCGCCAAGACACCGGAACATTTCCTGAAGACGGCGGCGAAGATTATTCGCAAAGGCTACGGTTATCCTTCTATTTTTAACACGGATCAGGTTGTAATGGAACAGGTCAGAGCCGGTAAGAGTATCGAAGATGCCAGGGAAGGCGGCAATAGCGGCTGTATTGAAACCGGTTGTTTCGGCAAAGAAGCCTATCTGCTGACCGGTTATCTGAATGTGCCGAAAATTCTGGAATTAGTGTTGAACAACGGTGTCGATCCCTTGACCGGTAAGACAATCGGTCTGAAAACCGGCGATCCAACACAGTTTTCTGATTTTGAAGCCCTGTATGCTGCTTTTGAACGGCAGCTGGAATTTGTTGTCAATACAAAGATCAAAGTGAATAATTATCTGGAATATCTCTACCGGCGTTTCGCGCCGGCGACGTTTCTTTCTGTTTTAATGGACGGCTGTATTGAAAGCGGACACGATTATTATGACGGCGGGCCGAAATATAACACAACCTATATTCAATGCTGCGGTATCGCTACCATTACAGATAGTCTGTCGGCACTGAAAAAGCATGTATTTGAAGAGAAAACGATTTCAATGGCACAGCTGCTGACGGCGTTAGCGCAGAACTTTGCCGAGCAAGAACCTCTGCGCCAATACCTGCTCAATAAAACTCCCTTCTTCGGTAATGATGAGGACGAGGCGGATTTGCTGATGCGGCGCGTTTTTGCTTCTCTTATTCAGAACATCGAAGGTCGCAGCAGCACCAAAGGTGTTACTTATCATCTCAATATGCTTTCTACTACCTGCCATGTTTACTTCGGCAAAATGCTGGGAGCGACACCGAACGGTCGTCTTGCTCTGCTGCCGGAATCGGATGGTACTTCCCCCTCACAAGGTGCTGACCGCAACGGTCCGACCGCCGTTGTAAAATCCTTGGGTAAAATGGATCAGAGTCTGACCGGCGGAACTCTGCTCAACCAGCGCTTTCTGCCGTCGGCTTTGGCTGGCGAAGAGGGGATTACGAAATTGACGCAGCTGGTGCGCACTTATTTCCGCTTGGGCGGTCATCATATTCAGTTTAATGTGGTGGATACCGAAACGCTGCGCAAAGCGCAGGCGGCCCCTGCGGAATATCGTGATTTGTTGGTACGGGTGGCTGGTTACAGCGATTACTTTGTCAACCTGGATAAGTTCCATCAGGAAGAGATCATTTCCCGCACCGCCCAGGAAATGTAAGCAGGAGCCGTCGCCAATCACAAATAAAAAAACGGCAAACCTGCGGTTTTTTGCTAATGATACCGTTGAACAAGAAAAATATCCCTGCTGTTGCCGTGTGTTACAGGGCAGCAGCAGGAATATTTTGGCTAAAATTAGGTTTTCCAATTGCGAAGTGCCGTTTTTAGTTATATTTATAGGCGCGTATGATCAAATCGCTGCTCAGCATCAGTTCTTCCGAAGTTCGAATGGTCAATTCGATGCTGCCAAGAGTCGATTCATTGAGTTTGTTGTTATGCACAAAGTCATATTGCATTTCTTCAATACTGACGGCTTCCAATGGCAGGTTGAGGTAAATATGTAAGGTATCATTCTGCGCCTGCAGCACAGCGAAATTGCGTAATCTGGCCCAGGCAATCGAATCCATTTGTATGCTGACATTCGCGTCATTGCCCTGACTGTCAATCAAGCTGGTAAATTCTTGGTAGAGATGCTGCACGGGCAGGCTGGCGTTGGCCAAATAGCGGTCGAGTTGAGGTTGAAACGGATTTTCCCGCCTGCTTGCTTCCGGCAGCGCAAGTCGTTCGATCAGCAATAAATTCTCACCATAAAAACAATAACAGATCAATTCCGTAGAGACTCTGGTGAGAGCGGCTGCGTTCAGTTCATATTTGGTATATTCATCGCTGATGCAGAAGAGACGCGGCTGTAACCATTGGATGCGATTGGCCGCTTCCTGACCCAGATGATGCATGACCAACAGCTGAAATTCACTGTGGTGCGAATGCAGCCAAGCCATGGCGCTTAAGCCGCGATTGACGGTATCGGTTACATAAGGACGGCGGTAGTAGACGATGACAGGATGATCATTGGCGTCTAAGGCCAAAGTATCAATGGCTAAGGTATGGCTGTCGCTCATCTGGTAGTCGCCGGTGACGAGGCGTAAACCAAACATCGTACTGATGTTCTGTTCAATCAGGTTTTTCTGCTCTTCGCTTAAGGCAATATCTTCCATGCGCAGCTCTTCCATTTTACTCTCATCGATCCAAAACAGTTTCACATTACCCATTGATCTGCCATCTCCTTTTATTGTAGGGAAACCTATTTATCAGAATTCTATTTCGCCGGCGGTTTCTTTGGCTCCTTTAAGAAATCAACCCGTGCTGTTCGGAAAACCATGATTTTCATATTTTTTTTAATTATTAAGTGAACAGGTTCAAAAGCAGTATGACCAGAGGCACGTTTACCAGATCTCCCATGAAGCCGCCTGCCATAGGAACGATGAAATTAGCCTGGTCGGCAGGACCGTGCCGGGAAGTAATGGCTTCCATGTTAGCCATCGCATTGGGGGTGGCGCCTAAGATATGACCGATCATACCGGAGCACATCACAAGCGCTTCATAGTTTTTGCCCATGACGGGGAAGGTAACAAAATAACAAAAGAGAAAGGTAAATAAAACCTGGCAGACGAGGATGACCAACAGAGGCAAAGCCAAGCTGGAGAGTTCCCAGAGCTGCAGCGACATGGCTGCCATGGTCAGGAAAACAGCCAGAAAGAGTTCACTGTATAAATTAAGAATGGCATGATTTAATTGAAATTTGCCGCTGAGTTTGATCAAATAGCCAATCAGCATGCCGACGATCATGGCGGCAACCGAGCTGGGAATGGTCAGTCCGGGGAAGAATTTTTGCAAAATCGGTACCGTAGCGGCGCTGACAGCCAGGACAAAGCTGATCAGCACTGTGTGCAGCAGAAAAGAATTGATGGTAATAAGCAGCACTTCGTCACCTGGTTGGCGATGTTCAGGCCGGACGGCTGCTTCCTCTTGTAAAGCGGCAGAAACGGTCTGCTTTTCTATCACATGATAATGCCTGTTGAGGAAACGGGCAAAGGGTCCGCCGGTAAAAGCGCCGGCAATTAAGCCGAAGGTGGCGGCAGCAATACCAATTTCAGATGCGCCAACCATGCCCAACTCTTCAGCGGCGGGTCCGATGGAAGCGGCCAGACCGTAACCGCCTACCAGGGAGGCTGAACCGGTCAATACACCAAAAAACAGCGGCAAACGGAAGAGCGCTGCCAGAGTGACGCCGAGCAGATTTTGTCCGATGATGGTCAGGATGCAGAGCAGCCAATAAATCATTAACTTGCGTTCCAATTTGGCTTGTTTGCTGAAAGCCAAATTTAAGCCGATGCAGGCGAAGAAACCGCCCATCGCCGGAATTTGCACGCTGGTATCAAAACTGAGCGTGAAAAAATTGGTTCGGTAACCGATGAAATTGATGATTGCGAAAAGTACGCCTCCGATGACGGCCGCCGGAATATAAGAACGGCCGATGACCGGTAACCATTGGGCTATTTTCTTGCCAAACAGAAAAAGCAGCATTGAGCTGCCAAGTGCAATCAGTGCGTCCAATTGCAGAGACCAATTGTTGCCATTCCAGAATAATTCCATGCTTTTCCTCCCGGCATTCAAGATGCGATGCACCACCACGATTATATCACAGATTCCGTCGCATCGATCATGAAACCTTTTGAAAATTTCTCTTTCAGGATAAGGATAATTTCTGTCAAGCGGCGAATAGAGAAAGGCGGTCTGTTTTCCATCGCTGGATCCTGACAATCTGGATGCTGATGAATGATATAGGAGGCTGTATGATGAACGATCGTTTTTTATTGATCGTAACCGGTATGTCCGGAGCCGGCAAATCCTCTGCTTTGCATGCATTGGAGGATCTGGATTTCTTTTGTGTCGACAATTTACCACCGGCACTTTTACCGCAATTTACAAAATTACTCAATGAGGAGCCGCAGCACATCCGAAGGGCGGCGATTTGTGTCGACGTACGGGGCGGTGAGTATTTCAATGCGATCTTTTCCGCTTTAGAGCAGCTCGACAAGCAGGATGTACGTTATGAGATTCTTTTTTTGGATGCCAGTGATGAAGCTTTAATCCGCCGATTTAAAGAATCGCGCCGTCCGCATCCTCTGCTGCCCAATGGCCGTTTGTTGGAGGGGATCGAAAAAGAGCGCAGCAAAACCAGCTTTATCAAAGGGCGAGCGAATCATATCCTGGATACTTCCGAGATCACACCGCATCAATTGGTAGAGACTGTGCAGAAATTATTCATGCATCCGGAGGAAAAATCACAGTTACAGGTGCATATCGTCTCATTTGGCTTTAAATTCGGCCTGCCGCTGGATGCTGACTTGCTGTTTGATGTCCGTTTTATGCCCAATCCCTACTGGGTAGAAGATTTGCGAGAATTCACCGGACTGCATGCCAGTGTGATCGATTATGTGATGAAATGGCCGGTCAGCCGTATGTTTCTCAATAAATTGGTGGATTTGCTGGATTTCCTCTTACCAAATTAAAAATTTGAGGGGAAGAATCAATTGGTAATTGCCATCGGCTGCACAGGGGGACGTCACCGTTCGGTTACTGTTGCAGAGAAACTGGCTGAGGAGCTGCGTTTGCGTGGCTATACGGTCGATGTCAGTCATCGTGATGTCAAAAAAAGGCATAACGATACGGAAGAATCGGAGGATAAAAGCAGTCCATGAAACGCTTCGGTCGGTGGTTTTCACCCGGAATGCGGGTGAAACGTTGGCTGGTGTTGATTCTGCTGGGTTTCTGCTTCATCGGCTTTGGTTTCTTCATCGTTTACGGTTTAGACTTTCAGCGCTTTGCTGACGAGATTCAAGTGATCTTATATCGCATTACCGGGACTCGCTTCGGGCCTTCTTTGGGTGGTTTGCTGCTGATCGCAGGGCTTGGGCTGATCATCTATGCTGTCCGTCGCTTGACGAAGAGTGTAACTGCAATTATGCTGCCCGATTCCGCTCAGCATCTGGCTGATTTGTTTTATCAGAAACGTCAATTGAAACGCGGGCCAAAACTGGTCGTCATCGGCGGTGGCTCCGGTTTGTCTGTCCTGATCCGCGGTTTAAAGCAGTATACTAGTAATTTGACCGCCATTGTTACCATGGCCGATGACGGCGGCTCTTCCGGTCGGCTGCGTGAGGAATTGGGCACGCTGCCGCCGGGCGATATCCGCAACTGTATTTTGGCGATGGCGAATGCGGAGCCATCGCTGCAGCGCTTATTCGAATATCGTTTTAGCGAAGGCAGTCTGGCCGGGCATAATTTCGGCAATTTGTTTTTGGCTGCCATGACTGCGGTCAACGACGGAAATTTTGAAAAAGCAGTGCAGGAGACTTCTAAAGTCTTGGCGGTAGGAGGTCAGGTTTACCCTTCAACTCTGGAGGATGTGACCTTGGTGGCGGAAACACAGGATGGGCAGCTGATCCGCGGAGAATCAGCGATTGGTCATGCTCATGCCAAGATTCGTACCGTCAGATTAGAACCTGCTCATCCCAAATCGCTGCCGGAAGTCATAAAAGCAATCCATGAGGCGGATGCCGTCATTTTAGGACCGGGCAGCCTTTATACCAGTATCATTCCCAATCTGCTGGTTCTGGGGATTTCCGAAGCGATTACCGCCAGCGCGGCTTTGACGATCTATGTCTGCAATGTGATGGCACAGCCGGGAGAGACCGATTATCATAGGGCTTCCGATTATGTGAAAACAATCATGCAGTTTTTAGATCGGAATGTGCTGGATTATGCCATCGTCAATACCGGTACAGTCATCGAAAAATGGGTGCAGTCTTATTCCAAAGAAGGCGGCGCGCCGGTGGAAGCGGATCTTGGCACGATCAGTAAGCTCGGAGTAAAAGTGATACAAAATGATTATTTGAAGTATCAGAATTATGTACGCCATGATGAGGTCAAATTGGCTGAAGATATTATCGAATTGGTAATCTCTGAACGCTACAGTTTGGAACAGAGACGCGATTTGGCCGAACGGCTGCAAAAAGAATCCGTGTCAGGCTAGCTTTGTTTTTCTCTTGAACGGCGCCTGCAACGGAGATTTTTCATAAAGAAAGGTGATGGTAAAATGCCGGTCCCTGACAGTCCTTATTTGTTTCAATCGGCTTATTTTTCAATTCGCTGGTATGGCGTATTAATCGCTTTGGGTATGGCCCTCGCGTTGATCGTTGGCTTACGCCAAGCCAGACGTTCCGGATTGAATGAGGAATATCTGTTGGATGCTGTTTTGTTGGCGATTCCCAGCGGTGTTCTGGGGGCGCGTATTTACTATGTCCTCTTTCATTGGGATTATTACGGCAGTCATGTTAATGAGATCATCCGTATCTGGGAGGGAGGACTGGCGATTCATGGCGGTATTATCGCGGGAATCGCAGCCGCTTATTTTTACTTTCGCCACAGAAAAACGAATATCTGGCCTTATCTGGATCTGGCAATGCCTTGTATGGCACTGGCGCAAGCCATCGGGCGCTGGGGCAACTGGTTCAATCAGGAAGCCTATGGCAGTATTACAACACTGCCCTGGGGAATGTTGATTGCAGGGGAATACCGTCATCCAACCTTCCTCTATGAATCGATTTGGGATATTTTGCTCTTTGCTTTCCTATATGCCATGCTGCGGGAACAAAAACAAGAGCACGGGGTCGTAACAGCCGGGTATTTGATCCTGTACTCGGTCGGACGCTTTTTTATTGAGCAGCTGCGCACGGACAGCGAATGGATGGGTCCTTTTAAAGCGGCGCAGGTCTTCAGCGTTGTCATGATCATTTTGGGTATTATGATTTTATTCCGGGTTAAAAAGCGAAAACCGCCGGCTTTGGAGGTAAAGGAGCGGCAGGATTCCGTATCATCAAAGCGAAATGATAAAGCAGAATAATTGGAAAAGGAGTTGCTTTTATTGATTAATCGGCTGGAAAAATTACGTTTCTTGCTGCAGCAATCCGGTTTTGACGCCGCTCTCATCGTTCCCGGTTCCAATTTTTTCTATCTGACCGGTTTGACCATGAATCTGAGCGAACGCGTCACCATGGCGGTTTTTCCTGTGCAGGGAGAGCCTTTTGTGGTTTGTCCTCAGTTGGAAGCGGAGAAAATCCGCCGCATTACCGGCATTGTGCAGATATTTACCTGGACAGATGAAGAGGGACCGCAAAAAGCATGCGAAGCAGCCTTTCACGCCAGTCATTTAGCCGGGAAAGTGATTGCCTGTGAATATCGCAGCACACGTTTGCTGGAATGGGATTTAATTCTGACCGCCATGAATCATCAGGTCAGCATCAGGGCTTTGGATCCGATTTTGAATCAAATGCGCAGTGTGAAAGAAGAAGAAGAGATCTCATTGATCTGCAAGGCGGTTATTTGTGTGGAAGAAGCGCTGAAAGCGGCGCAGGCAACCATGAGACCCGGTGTGACAGAGTTGGAAGTAGCCGCTCTTTTGGAAAAAACGATCCGGGCTTTTGGCGGCAGCGGCGGCGGCAGTGTGATTTCCGGTGAACGCGGCTGTTTACCGCACGCGATTACCTCCGACAAAGCCTTAGCCGAAGGAGAAACTGTCATTCTCGATATTGTAGCCAAATATCAAGGTTATACGGCGGATATTACCAGAACCTTTGCCATCGGTGAACTGTCGGCTGAACTGAAGAAAATCTACCGGATTGTACAGGAAGCGCAGGAATTTGCCCGGCAGAACAGCAAACCCGGCATGACCGGAGAAGAATTGGATGCTTTGGCGCGTGATCAAATAACGGCTGCCGGGTATGGCGCTTACTTTATCCATCGCTCCGGTCATGGTCTTGGTCTCGATACGCACGAAGAACCTTATCTGGTCAAAGGCAATCAGATTCCCTTTGCCATTGGCAATGTTTTCACGATCGAACCCGGAATTTATCTGCCTGGTTTGGGTGGAGTTCGGATCGAGGATGATGCTGTCATGACAGCCGGCGGAGCGCGGATCCTTACCGGTTTTTCCAGAGATTTAATCACCCTTGGCTAACAGCATATTGCGTTAAGATGGACCTCTACTGACATTGAATAAATTGATTCATAGCAGTATGGATATCAAAAAGTCCGGACAGTTGTTATGACCATCTTCAGTAATACTGAGGAAATAGTCACAGGCGGCTGTCCGGATTTTGCTGCAATCGTTCGAATGACTGGATTCGCTTTCGCTATTTCATTTTGCCGGTCACGATGGCGTAGGTATCTCTGGCGATGGCGAGTTCTTCATTGGTGGGAATGACAAAAACACGAATTTTGGAATTTGCCGTAGATATTTCTTTTTCTTTGATCTTACGATTGTTGTTGAGGTTTTCGTCAATCTCGACGCCCAACCATCCCAGATGGCTGCAGATTTTACTGCGCATAACGGCATCATTTTCACCGATCCCCGCCGTAAAGACGAGCGCATCGACACCATTGAGAACGGCAACAAAAGAGCCGATCGTTTTGCGGATCTGATATTCAAACATATCCAAACCCAGTAAGGCGCGCTCATTGCCGGCATCGGCAGCGGTTTCCACATCGCGCATATCGCTGGAAATACCGGTGATGCCAAGCATACCGGAATCTTTATTGACCATTTTGCTGAATTCATCGAAGCTCATATTTTCTTTTTGCATGACATAGCCAACAATGGCGGGATCGAAATCACCGGAGCGGGTTCCCATCATAACGCCTTCCAGGGGAGTGAAACCCATCGAAGTGTCGACGGATTTACCGCCGTCGACGGCAGTCAGGGAGCAGCCATTGCCTAAGTGGGCTGTGATGATTTTTAATGTTTCGATTGGTTTGCCCATGATCACAGCACAGCGCTGGGAAACGAATTTATGAGAAGTGCCGTGGAAGCCATAACGGCGGATTTTATACTTTTCATAGAGGCTGTAAGGCAAAGCGTAAAGATAACTGAACTTCGGCATGGTGGAATGAAAAGCGGTATCAAAGACACCGATATTCGGCACACCGGGCATGGCTGCTTCCACTGCTTCAATACCCATCAGATTCGGCGGATTATGCAGCGGCGCCAGTTCGATATTGCGGGTCAGGGAGGCTTTGACTGCTTCGGTGATCAGCACGGATCCGGAGAAATCTTCGCCGCCGTGCACAACACGGTGCCCCACCGCTCCAATTTCATCAAAGGATTTGATTACGCCGTATTTCTCATCGGTGAGCATATTTAAAACGTTCTGAATAGCTACTGTGTGATCGGGCATTGCTGTCTCTACTGTAATTTCGTCTCCGCTGCCTTTATGCACCAGGAAAGACCCGTCAATACCGATCCGTTCTACGCGGCCTTTGGCAAGAACGCTTTCATCGGTCGCATCAAATAATTGATATTTTAAAGAGGAGCTGCCGCAATTGAGAACTAACACTTTCATCGAGAATGACCTCCTGTATTTCTTAGGATACTCCTATCATTATACCTTTATAAATGCAAATGGTAAAGAGGGTAATCCGGAAAAGATATCGGGAGAAAAGAAGGAAAATGCTGTATAGAAATCAAATTGATACCGGGAAAAGGTTTACAGCCGTATGAAAAACAGCAAAACTCTGACAGGTCCGCTGCAAGAATTCGGATCTCTGCCAACGGCAAACCAAATGAGGAGGATAAAGTATGATCGATTGGAGTACGATTCCCTGGAATGCATTTATTTGGCTGGTTTTCAGCGGGTTCTTGATTTTTGGTATCAATCAATTTGCCGATAAGCTGACTGGTACAGATCCGGCAGGTTATCAGCGCCGAAAAAAGCAAATCACCATTTATGCTTATGTGATCAGCGGTTTGAGCATTTTGCAGCTGATAGCCAGAGTCGAATTGAATCCCTGCTTCAGTTATAGTATTACAGCGGCCTTATTCTTTTGGATGGCAAAGACCGAGCCGGAAAAAGCAAAAAAAAAGACAGCCCGTGGCATGGCGATTGTGATAGCCGTCCTGGCCTTTTTGGCTTTCCTGGGTGGATTTTAGCCCGAAGCGCAGATTTTACTGTGCTTTCGATGATCAGCTGCAGCCTTTTGCGACTGCGGCTTTTTTGCGGGGTTCTGCCGACAAAAGAGAACATACGGGTGATACCCGGACAGAAGCAAGCGGCTGACGTCTCGAATTGGGCGCAGGCGAGCAATGAGATTTATCAAACGGGAAAAGACGCAATAGGAGCGTGATCAAACTGCCGGGCCTGGGAATTGGAGTCTATCTGAATGGCTCCCGGGCGCAGATGGAGTCGTCTGTTGCGCAGACGGCTAAAATTGGTATGCGCTGGATTTTTACTTCAATGCATCTGCCCGAACAGACCGTCCGCCGTCCATTGGCGGCAGCAATTCCGTTATCTAGCCGGATTAACCCGGCAGTATGACTTGCAATTGATTGCCGATAGCGGACCGGTCAGCCTTACGGAACTGCAGTGCCAGAACCTCGCGGCGCTTAAAGCTTGGCGGCTGGATTTTACCCGCATCGATGCTGCCAGCCGATCCGCGACAGAACAGGATCGGTCAAGTCGCCGAAAAAAGCCTTGCCTTACTGCCATATATCCGATATGGAATGGGTTTTCAGTTGATCCCTGAAGAGACAGGGAAATATTGAGCGCCACGCCGCGGCGCTTTCGAGGCAGGTAAAAAGGCAGATACCGCAGGATCAGTATCTGCCTTTTTCGCAGCGAATGCAGCCATGAAGATTCGATTTTACGGAAGATTGCGGGTCCGTTTACCACAAACAGGAAAGCAGGGAATGAGAAAATTAATCACGTAAGATCGAAAAGTAATACAAGGAAGCTTTGTCTTTTATCTCGAATTGATGAGAGGTGTACAAGCGGATTGCCGCTGCATTGGTTTGACTAACAGCCAATTCCACCGCCGGAGCTTGCATCGTATCGAATTTATGCAGAACATGACGCAATAAGCTGCCGCCCAAACCAAGCCCGGCAAATTGCGGCAGAACGCCGAAAGCCGCAATAAAACCGTCCCCTTCTTCTCCCCAGGTGCACAGAGCCAGTCCTGCCGGTTGATCCTGATAGCGTAACAAAGTGGAAATACCCGGATCAAAAATGCCAAAGCGACCGCTGTAGGTTTCCGACAAAAATTGTCGGCAGCCGGCAACATTGCGGATGGAGGAATCCCAGAGGCTTTCCTCACTGCCGCTGAAGATCTGCGCCAGCAATTGAGCTGCCGGCTGATGATATTCCGGCTGCCAAGCTAGCATGGATCTGTCCGGATGGGCTTCAACCGGAAAACGGAAAGGGGCATCTGCCCGCATCAAAAGCCGGGGACTCAGGAGAAAATGATTGGCAAGCAATGCTTCCGGCAAAGCATCCGCAAACCAGGGAATAAAATCACAGCGTATGGTGTCGATTTCCGGATCCTCTCTGCTCAGGCGGATGAGTGCCGCAATCAAGTGGTTCAGCATTGCTTTGTGTGTCCGATCGGTTCCGGCGAAGGCAAAGTCGAGAAAACAAACCGAACCCTTTAAATGATAGATGAGAAAGGCGTAGATTTTACTGCTGTCTGAGACAACCAAGCCTTGGTAACTCTGAATCAGATCCCTTAAATTACGGAGCGTGGCCGTTTTATTGTAGACGGTATGTTCCAGGCTGGCAGCGATTTCCCCGAGCAACGGTTCCAAGCGAAGATCGGTGGGGATTAAACGAGCGATTTGCATATGATATCAACCTTTATCCTTTATTTAAAATAGTATGATTCTCTTATTCAATTCTAGCCGGGTTGGCTTCTTCCTTCCCGGATCAGAAAATTCGAACAAAGGAGCGATTGGCTGTGCGGGAAGATGTCACCTATTCTATTGAGGAACGAATGGAGATTCGCCGGGATGCCGAAGCGATTCTGCAGGTTAGCGGGGTGCAGGAAGGCAGTGTTACCCGAATTGAGGCAGCTTCCATGTATAACTTGATCAGTGTTTTCTTAAAAGCCGGAGTACCGCTGGCGGCAACCGGGTATGATCTGGAGGATTTTTTTCCGTTGCACGTCAGCCGTTCCGAACAGAATTTGCTGCGTTTTATTGATGAAGAAAAGACGACCCGAGTCCTGGAACCGGCTGGAGGGTTGGTGCTGCGGTTTCCCTTGACGGTCGGTCAGGCACCAGTCATCTATTTAGCTTGCAAACAGCGTCCGGTTCAGCCGGATCTGAAACTCAGCAGTTTTCTGTTGCCCGAGTGGACTCAGCCGGTGCAGTATCATCTTGCGTTTCTGCACGAGAATGGCATTGCTTTCCGACAGACGCAGGTCGAAGAGATTTTACGCCGTCAAATGCTGGGTGAAACCGCGCCGCCGGCAATTTACAGCTACTTGAGCTCTGGCATCGGCATGGTTTTCCATGTGGCGCCAAAAACATTTCAATATCGCTATCCTGAATTTAGCCTGGAAAGAATTGCTCATTGGTCGTTGGCTGATCTTCAGGCAGAGATGACAGAATTGATGCAGCGGCTGATTCTGAAAAAGTCCGCACTGCCGGAAGAAGAAAGGAGAGATCGTTACGAATAAAATCAACAGAGAAGTTTTTTCTGTTTTGATCAAAGCCCGTTACCCTTTGTTGTATGTGCCTTCCTGGGAAGAAAAACGCATTGTCGATACCATTCAGGAAGTGGCAAGCAACGGACCGATCGCCAAGGTTGTTTATACCTGGACTGTCGCGACCGGGTTGTATCGCAGAGGGTTGGCGGCGGTACCGAATACGGTTGAACCTTTGGCGGCTTTGGAATTTGTGGAAAAATTCAACCGCCCGGCTATTTTTTGTTTTTTGGATTTTCATCCTTTTCTGGAATCACGCAATGTGACAGTCAGAAAACTGAAAAATTTGGCCGGCGTGATCAAGCAGGATTTTAAAACGATTATCTTAATCAGTCCTACTCTGACCATCCCGGTGGAATTGCAAAAGGTGGTTACCGTTGTGGATTTCTTATTGCCCGGCGAAGAAGAAATCAACACCTTGTTGGATACCGTGGTGCAGGAACAGGGTGAGCATCAATATAAGGTGAATTTATCCGGGGCGGAACGGGAAAAATTGGTGAAAGCAGCGCAGGGATTGACCTTGGATGAGATTGAGAATGCTTTTTCCAAGGCGGTAGTCACCGATGGGGTGCTGGACGCAGCGGATATCGATTTAATTTTAGAGGAAAAGCGGCAGGTTATCCGCAAAACCGGTATTCTGGATTATTATCCGGTCACAGAAGGAATGGAAGTGGTAGGCGGTTTGGGCGCATTGAAAGAATGGCTGCGTAAGCGCGGGCGTTCTTTCACCGATGAAGCCAAGGCTTTTGGTTTACCGGCACCCAAAGGTGTTTTGGTCACCGGTATCCCAGGCTGCGGTAAGAGTCTGTGCGCCAAAGCGGCTTCCGCACTATGGCAATTGCCGCTGCTGCGCCTGGATATGGGTAAGATTTTTGCCGGAATCGTCGGATCATCCGAGGAAAATATGCGCAAGGCAATTCAAACAGCCGAAGCAATTGCTCCCTGCATTTTATGGATTGATGAAATCGAAAAAGGTTTGGCCGGTACTGGTGGCAGCGGAGATTCCGGTGTCAGCGCCAGAGTTTTCGGCACGTTTCTGACTTGGATGCAGGAGAAGACAACAGCGGTTTTTGTTTTTGCTACGGCCAATGCCATTGAAAAGCTACCGCCGGAGTTATTGCGGAAAGGGCGCTTTGATGAAATCTTTTTTGTGGATTTGCCGCAACCGCAGGAAAGGATGGATATTTTTCAAATTCACTTGAGCAAACGCAGAAAAAAAATAAGCGAATTTGATTTAAGGGCTTTATCTGACGCATCGGAAGGTTACAGCGGGTCGGAAATAGAACAGGCAGTGATTACCGGTATGGTGGAAGCATTCGATGCCAACAGGCAGTTGGATCAGCAGGACTTGCTGGCTGGTATCAAAAAGACAGTACCGCTGTCGCGCACCATGAGCGAGTATATGCAGGCTTTACATCTTTGGGCAGAGGAACGGGCAGTGATGGCAGCGCTGCCGGAGCAGCCTTTACAGGAACTGGAAATGGCGGCAGAGATTTTTCCGCTGACCGAGGCAGAGGATAGCGCTGCCAGGCAGGGCTGTCTCGCAACAACCGCAGCCCCGGTTCTTGCGCTGACAGAAGAGCCAAAGGATGTTCGGGAATCATCCGAAGCGGAGGAGAAAAAGAAAGCAAAACCGGGGGACTAGCTGACTTTTTTATCAATGCCGAGGCAGATATCAAATCAAAAGGAAAGGTTGGAATCAAACATGGAACTTTCTCACAAATATCCGCAGTTATTACAAACAAGGCAGTGGTTTTTAGATCATGTCGAAGAGATGCTGCAGGAGGATATTGGCATTTGCTCTGTTCCTTCCCCAAGCTGGGATGAAGCAGACCGCGCTGCCTATTTACAGGAACGCTTCACCCGCCTTGGTTTGCAGAATGTTGCAATCGACAGCGCACTCAACGTGATTGGTTGGTATCCCGGCAGCGGTTCAGGTCCGGTTGTGATGCTGGCGGCGCATCATGATACCGTCTTTCCGCGCGGGACCGATCTTACAGTCACCAGAAAAGACGGCAGGCTGTATGCACCTGGCATCCGGGATAATTCATTTGGCGTCACCAGTATGATTTGGCTGATTGAAGCGCTGAAAGCCTTCGAGATACAGTTGCCCGGTGATCTGCTTTGTGTTGCCACCTCCGGTGAAGAGGGTCTTGGCGATCTGAAAGGCATGAAGGAAGCCATGAAAACCTATCATCAGCAAGTGGATTATGTGCTGGTGATTGACGGCGCTTTGGGTGGAGTGACCAATGGCGGTATCACCAGCCGCAGGCTGCAGGTGAAAATCAACACTGGCGGCGGTCATAGCTACGGTGATTTTGGCGTTCCCAGCGCGGTGCATACTTTGGGAAAAATGATTGCGCAGATTGCGGAAATCAAAGTAGCGCAGAATCCGAAAACCACCTATAATGTTGGTGTGATTGAAGGCGGTACTTCGATCAATACGATTGCGGCACAGGCCAGCATGCTGATCGATATGCGTTCAACGCAGCGCTCGGCTTTGGAAGCAGTGGAAGCCAAGGTGCGTGCGATCATCGCAGAGGTTCAAAAAACAGACGGTGTTGAGGTAGAGGTGATCCTGAAAGGCGATCGTCCCGGTGGGGAGACTGCTGCTGACCATGCTTTGGTCGTCACCATCCGGCAGCAATTGGCGCAGCTTGGCTTGAGTACAGCTACCAGCGCCAGCAGCACAGATGCCAATGTCGCAATGTCTTATCATGTGCCGGCGGTTTGCTTTGGCTGCGCCTATGGCGGCAATGCGCATCGCACCGATGAATGGCTGCAGATCGAGGGAATTGATTTGGGCATGACACTCTTTCTCAACAGTGTCTGCGCAGTGATGCAGTTACAGCAATAGAACCGGGGCAGATCGAAGACAGTTCGATCTGCCTTTTTACTTAAGGTAAGAATCTCGGTTGAGAGCTTGCAATCACGAAAAAAAGAGAGCAAATCGGTCCTAATCGATCCCCACAGACTTAAACCAAAAAATATTCCTTGATTTTCAATCTTCTTCTTGCTTTTTCTGACCTGTTGCGTTACACTAAACAGCGGAGGTGGTTTGAATGGACGGCGACCCCGGAAGTAGTTGCCCTATACACAGGATACTTCTAAAACAAAATAAGTTCTGCATGAAAACCGCTGCCGATTTATCTGTTTTTTCGACCTGATCCGGCACTCTTTTTTTGCAGGCAAAAAAGGAGCTGAAAGAAATGATCACTATTTTCAAAACCGATGAGAATGGTCAATTGATCACGTTACAGGAACAGGAAAAAGGCTGTTGGGTGCATCTTGTGAGCCCCACGGAAGAAGAAATTCGCCAAACTTGCGAGACTCTGGATGTTCTACCCGAATTTGTACGAGCAGCGCTGGATGATGAAGAACGTGCCCGCATTGAAACCGATGAAGGACAGACATTAATTGTCGTGGATACACCGTTTCAGGAACCGGATGCGGAGGTCGGCGTCTTTACCACCATCCCGGTTGCCATGATTATTTTACCGAAAGCGCTGCTGACGGTTTGCTTGTATCAAGGTACGATTCTGGATGATTTTATGAGCGGCAAAGTACGCAATATCCAGACCGCCTACAAAACACGGACGATTTTGCAGATGCTGTATCGCAATGATTCACGTTTCATGCATTATCTGCGTTTGATTTCCAAACAAAGCCATGAAATTGAAGACGCCTTGCATGCCTCGACCGAGAATAAAGAATTATATCGCATGATGGCGCTGCAGAAGAGTCTGGTTTATTTTTCCACAGCTCTGCAATCCAACGAAATGGTTCTGGAAAAAATGACCCGGCATGAACAAGTCAAGAATTATCCCGAAGATGCAGAGATTCTGGAGGATGTCATTATAGAAAATCGCCAGGCGATCGAAATGACCGATATATACAGCAATATTATCACCGGCACCATGGACGCCTTCGCATCGATTATTTCCAATAATATGAATATCGTCATGCGTTTTTTGGCTGCAATCACGATTGTACTCTCAGTACCGACGATTGTTGGCAGCTTCTATGGTATGAATGTGGAGTATTTACCTTTTGCCGCTTCACCGTATTCTTTCTGGCTGATTGTTTTGGCTGCTACTTTTTTGAGCGGAGCCTGTGCTATCTGGCTTTACAAACGAAAAATGTTCTGAAAAACCAACCAGCCTGCCGACGATTGCTGAGCGAATCGTCGGCAGGCTGGTTGATTTCGGGCAATTCAATCTAAACTTCCAGCGAACCGATAGGGTAGCCGGCCGCGGGTGTTCTGTTGGGTAGGGCATTGTAGCGCAGCACATCACCGGGGCCGCGCAGTACGATATTCATCAGGTGTTCGGAGATCCGCTCAATATGGGAGAGAATATCCATGTAGAGGATACCGGCGCTGACTGTACAGTTGCCGGCTTCCAGACGTTCGATATGTCCTTGCTGGCTTTGCTGTATCATTTCAACAATTTCCCATTGGATTGTCTGCGTTCTGCGGATGGTACTGGGAACGGGTCTGGCAAGATCGCTCAGGGTTTCTCTGGCGATCAACGAGAGATCGTCCAACTTGGCGATGATGGCAATCAACTCTTGCTGCGCGACAGCAGAGAAAACGATCTTGCGTTCGACCTTTTTTTCCGCATGCTCAACCATTTCTTTGGCATGGTCGCCGATCCGTTCGGCATCACCGGCAATATGCAGAATCGAAGGAATCTGTGCCGCCTGGTCTTCGGTGAGTTCGTGCTGACCGAAATCCACCACATAGCGGGTGAGTTCATCCTGCAGCTCATTCAGGACGGCCTCATCATCCAGAACTTCACTCAAGGGTTTTCTGTCATTGTTGATCAGAGAAAGATAAACCTTGCGGTACATGCCGACTGCCAAATCGAGGCAGTCGACCAATTCGCGATACATAGCCTGCAGAGCCAAACCGGGACTTTCCAGTAGATTTTTATCCAGATAACGCGGTCCGACGATACGCTGCGCGTCTTGCTCACGGTCCGGAATTATTTTATACAGCAGTTTGGCAAAAAGATTTGTAAAAGGGATGAAAATAAGCGTGCTGCCAATGTTAAAGATACTGTTCATGTTGGCGATTTGACCGATGATGTTAGTGGCGGTGGAAGCCATCCAGGTCAGCATGGGATTGTAGATGATCAGCATGGCGCCAACCCCGATCACATTAAAAATCGTGTGACCCAGCGCGGTGCGCTGCGCTGCCCGATTGGAACGCAGCGAAGCAATTACCGATGTGACGCAAGTTCCAACATTGCTGCCTAAAATCAGCGCGGTTGCTGCGGAAAAATCCAACAAACCGGAGGAAGCAAGGCCGATGACCAGACCGGTTACCGCAGCGGAGGATTCAATGATTGCCGTGACAACCAATCCAATCAGCACACCCCAAAGCGGATTGGCGGTATAACGGACCAGCATTTCTTTCAGAGCCGGATTGGTGGAGACGTAACTTGAGCCGGAAGTCAGTGTGGAAAGGCCCAAAAATAGCAAACCGAAACCGATAATGGCACCGGCAAGGTTCTTCAGTTTCTGGCTTTTGGCCATGGATTGAAAAATGACCCCGACAAAAATGATCGGTAAAGCATATTTCGTGATATTCAAACGCAAGAGCTGACCGGACATCGTAGTACCGATATTTGCTCCGTATATGATACCCAGAGCTTGTTTTAATGTCATTAGACCAGAGTTGACAAAGCCAACAGTCAGAACGGTGACGGCAGTGGAACTCTGGGTGACAGCGGTAAGCGCAGTACCTACCAAAACACCGACAAAAAGATTGTTGGTCAACATACTCAGGATTTTCCGCATGGAATCTCCTGCAGCCCGTTCCAGACCGTCCCCCAGCATGTCGAGTCCGATCATGAGCAGACTGGCTCCCCCCAGAATACCGAAAATAAACTTCTCCATAAAAGCCCTCCCGAAAGCGGCTAACAGCTAAGCTTTTCTCACTCTTAGCGCTCGTTATCGGATTTTACATATTCTTAAACTTATCGTAATAAAATTCTTGTCTTCCGCTTAAAAGTCCTTTTGCGACGATGGCCGGATCATAAAAGATTCTATTTCATTTTGGAAGCTGGCCAAGATCGGAAAAGAAAGTTTTACTGTTCTTGAACTGAAAATTGAACAAAAGCGGTTTCGCTGCTTTTGCTCTCTTTCGAGGGAGAAAAAGCAGCCGCGAGCGCATCGGAAAGCAGAGAGGTTAAGAATCCGGCGGCGGTCATTCAAGAAAAGCCGCAGTCATCACGGTTGTGATGGCAGCAAAGTCATCCTGCGCGATGCCGCGGCTATTTTTTATCTGGTGTGGACAACCTTACCGTTTTGAATTACGGTCTTGATATGAGATTTTTCTACCAGGACTTGAATATCCTGCAGGGGATTGCCTTCAACGATCAGTAAATCAGCCAATTTACCCATTTCAACGCTGCCGATCAGATTGGCGCGGTCAACCACTTCGGAGGCCACTTTGGTTGCCGCCAACAGTGCTTCTTCATTGCTCATTCCGTTTTCGATCATTAACTGCAGCTCGAACGCATTACAGCCATGGAAATTCAGCGGTGTGCCTGAGTCGGTGCCGAGGGCGATTTTTAAACCGGCTTGCACCGCCATACGGAAGCTCTTCATATGGGAAGGAGCGATGCGCATGGATTTTTCCACGGCATAGGCCGGAATTCCAGCGGCTACGCCGCCATCATTAATGTGCCAGGGAGCTACCAGGGTGGGAACCAAAGCGGTAGCGCGGGTTTTCATCATTTCCAGTAATTCTTCATCCAGAAAAATGCCATGCTCAATACTGTCGATACCGGCGCGCACGGCATTCTTAATTCCTTCGGTTCCCTGCGCATGGGTAGCGGTTTTGCGGCCGGCTTTGTGTGCTTCTTCCACGGCGGCCCGAATTTCCGGTTCAGTCAATTGAGGAGACCCGGGTTCCACGCCGGGAGTCATCACGCCGCCGGTCGCCATGATTTTCACAACCTCTACGCCTTGACGCAGCAGCTGCCGCGCATGCTTACGGCATTCGTCTTCCCCATCGGATTCCAGCCCGGAGGTCCAGCCATGACCGCCGGTCATGGTGATGGCAGGTCCGCAAGTAATGATCCGGCTGCCGGTGATGCGGTCTTCCGACCAGGCTTTCTTTAAATCCAAATCCAGATAATGCTCGGTACCCATATTGCGGACAGTTGTAAATCCGGCTTCCAAATCCTGACGGATCATCTGTGTGCCAATCAGTACCTTATAGCCGTCACTGGCATCTCTCATCGCAACCGCTTCGTTGGGTTCGCCACTGCTGCAAACGTGAACGTGACAGTCAATCATGCCGGGCATAACAAACTTACTGGCTGCGTCGATGACGGTATCGCCTTCTGCCGGGATCACTTCGTCACTGGGAGCAATCCGGGTAAATTTACCATTTTCCATCACAATCCCCATATTCTCCTGCAACGCTGCCCCAGTCCCATTCCATAAGTTCGCACTCTTAATTACCAAAGCCATGTTTTTTCCCTCCTTATAATTGAAACAGCAAAGCTGTTAGTGATACCTTTACTTTCAATTTTACGCGGTTCTTTCCTGCCTGATTTCAGAATAAATATCAGGTGATATTTTGGCTTGTTCAGCAGCCAGCTTAAAAAAGAGAATTACTCCGCGAAAAAGAGAGATGACAAGCGCAGGCGATCATGCTATAATACGTTGCATCGGGTCTTTGTTTTCTATGGAAAGAAGGTTGTGTTGTTTGACACTGAAAGATGTAAAAGAATTTTTGGTGGAACTGGCGGTTTCTGCCGCAATTGTGGCGTTTATTTATTTTTTTGTGGCAGTATTCCCGTTGGTTCCTACCAGTTCGATGAGTCCAACCATTGCGACCGGCGAGCGGATCGTCGTCGAGAAATTCAGCAAATATTACCGTGATTTTGAATACGGTGATATTTTAGTTTTTCCCTGTCCGGATCAACCGCCGAGTGTCGCTCCCTATGTCAAACGGTTGATCGGCAAAGGCGGCGATGTGCTGGAATTTTCCAGCGGGTTGGTTTATCGCAACGGGGAATTGCTGAATGAAAGTTATGCGGTGGGTACTACCGTGAGTTACACCCAAAAATACGAAATACCGCCCGGTTACCTCTTCTTCATGGGGGACAACCGGGAACACTCCGAGGATGCCCGTTTCTGGCATACGACTTCGTTTGTCAGGGAAGCGGATGTGATTGGCAGAGCGGTTGCCGTGCTCTGGCCGCTTGGTCATATTCGTTCTCTGCGGTAGGGGAGCGGCGTCACATGAGCAGACAGAAAATTATAGTCTATAATTTGGAACGCAATTATCCCACTGTGGAAGAAGCGAAAATCCTGCTGGGCAGTGAAATCCTCACCTGCCGGGCTTTGGGCGGCAAGATCCTGAAAGTAATTCATGGCTATGGCTCAACCGGAGTAGGCGGCGCGTTGCGCAGCGGCAGCAGAACGTTTTTGAATCAGCAATTAAAACTGCAGAAAATTAAAGCGGTTGTATATGGAGAGAATTTCACGGTTTTTGATGAAGCTACCCGCATCATGCTGAACGCTTGCCCCGATTTACGCAAAGATCGGGACTTAAACCGGGGAAATCAAGGTGTGACACTCATCCTACTATAAGATTATGCCGGCAAGGCAGCCATATAAATCAGCAAGGCGAAGGGAAACAGCGCATTCCCTTTTGCCTTGCTTTTTATCGGCCGGGGAAAATCGGCAGGGATAGTGCGGGTCATCCGCGAATTGAATAGGAGCAGATTGATTGATGGCAAAGGAGGTTCTGCGATGCTGCAGCATATTTCACCCAAACAAACCTCGTTGCTTTTAGCACAACTAACGGACGCTTATCCGATCGTTTCGATCATCGGTTTGTCGAAAAATGCCGGCAAAACGACAGTGTTGAACAGTCTGCTGCAAGGATTAAGCAGCAGTGCTGCGCATCCGTGCATCGGGTTGACTTCCATTGGCCTTGACGGTGAGAGCCATGATCTGCTCAGTCAGACGCTGAAACCCGAAATTTACGTCTTAAAGGGAAGCTTGTTTGCCACGGCGGCAGATCTCTTGCCGCTTTGTGATATCACCAAACAGATCGAACAAGTGACGGAGATAGCCACCCCGTTAGGTAGAATCGTCCTGGTGCGCGCCCGCAGTGATGGGTATATCCAATTAGCGGGACCATCCATTCGGAAACAATTATGGCAAATTCAACAGGAACTGAAGCAATTAGGAGCGGAAAGAATTTTGGTTGACGGGGCGATGGGACGCCGTGTTTTCACTGAGGAAGCAAGTGGGGATGGTGTGATTCTTTGCAGCGGTGCCGCCTTTCATCAAAGCATGGCGGAAACCATTGGAGAAACGCTGCGCATCACTCAGTTATTCTCTTTACCATTGACTGAATTGCCCTCTGCTGCCCTGGAAGGATCACAGTATCTGATTTGTCAGAAAGACGGCAGCCGACAGTATATTTCTGCTTCCCTGGCCCGCAGTTCTGAATTTTCCTTACCGGTTTATTTGCAGCGGGACAGTACCGCTTTTTATACCGCCGGTGCCGTAACCGATTTGCTTTTACGGCAATTACTGCACAGCGGGATTCGACTGCAGGATTTTACTTTAATCGTCAATAATGGCAGCTGTATTCTGGCGCAGGATTGTCTTCTCCGGCAATTTTTAGCGGCAGGCGCCGGGATTCGGGTCAGGCAGCAGATTCCCATCCTGGCCATTACGGCAAACGCCTATGCGTTTGATTATCCGGTATACAGAGCGGAACAATTTATACAAGAGCTGGCCGAAGCCATCCATTTACCGATCATTGATGTGAAGGAGGGAATTGTATGCAATTTAGCCAAGTCACATCCTGCTATCCGCAGGATTTAAGCTTCGTGTTGGATCAGTTGCAGGTGTGTTCTCCGTATGGTCGGCGTGCTTTGCAAAATATGGCTTTTTATCTGCCGGGAGAGGAAAAAGAGCAGCAGCTGGCTTTGGATAATGTGGAAATTCTTATGCAGGCGCAGGAAAATTATCCTATTTTCTTCGTCAAATTGCGGGATTTCTATCACTCTGTCCAGGAAATCGAAGGCATTCTCACTGCTTTGAGCAGAAATGAGGTTTTGGATGAAATAGCGCTTTTTCAGTTGAAAGTTTTCTTGCTGCAGTATCAGGATTTACAGTCGCAGGGGGCCGCTCTCTTGAACCGATTGGGTTTGCACCAAATTCAGCTGCCGTCGCTGGCGGCGGCGCTGCTTTGGCTGGATCCGCAGCAATATGGCTTAAGGGCTTTTTACCTGGATGAACAGTCCTATCCGGCTTTGGCTTGCGTACGGCAGCAGAAACTGCTCTGTGAGCAGCGGCTGCGTCTCGCTTCAGCGGCAGAACAGGCAGGTCTGCTAGCCGAACGGAGCAAATGGGTGGCAGCCGAAGCAGCGGAAGAAATGCTGGCGAAACGGGCGATCACAGAACATTTAACGCCTTACACAACGGAGCTGCAGCAAGCAATCCGTTCGTTAGGCCGCCTGGAATTGGATCTTGCCAAAGCAAGCTTAGCAATCGGAGAGCATCTCACAAGACCGGCATTGGCACCGGAACCGTTTGTCATTCTCCAGGAGATGATCCACCCCGGAGTTGCGGCAATTCTGCAGAACTGGCAGCGCCGTTTCACCCCGGTCAGTATTCGTTTGCAGCCGGGCGCCACCGTGATCACAGGAGCCAATATGGGAGGAAAAAGCGTTCTCCTACGCAGCTTGATGCTGAATCTCACGCTCTGGCAGATGGGATTTTTCATTTATGCAAAAGCGGCAGTCTTGCCATTGTTCAGCCATTTGGCTTATCTGGGAGAAGATCAGCAATCGGTCGAACTGGGATTAAGCAGTTTCGGCGCGGAAATCAGCAGATTGAATCACTTCATACAAGATCATCAAGGCCAGTTTACTTTTCTGGCTCTGGATGAATTTGTCAGAGGCACCAACCCCAAAGAAGGTGCGCTGCTGCTGCAGGCAATCACGGCATATTTTAACCGACAATCCGGCATGACCGTGCTGACAACGCATTATGACGGCGTGGCAAGCTTTGCCAATGCCCATTATCAAGTGACGGGACTGCAGAAGCTGGATGCCGCGCAGTTTAGCCAAGCCATACAGTCTGGAGAAGACCCGGTGTTTTATTTGAACCGCAGCATGGATTATACGCTGTTGCCGGTTGATCGTGAAGAGGCAATACCGCAGGAAGCGCGCCGGATCTGTCGGTTGCTGGGATTGGAAGCCGGGATTTTAGATCAATTGGAAAAATAAATTATTTGTGAGAATTCCGTTCTGCTACTTGACTATTTTGTAAAAAATTGTTATATTGTAAAATAAGTGAATAGGGCTAGAGGAGCGGGTTGTAAGGTAAACCGGGGATAGGGAACGTCCTGAATGAACTGGCCGAATGTAACGCCTGCCGAAAAGCTGACGGCACGTTTGCTGCCTGCTTTGGAATCGCTGCCAAGAGCAACGGTTCTGTCATGGTAAAATAGCCATGGAGCGCTGGAGATCAAATCTTGTATTTGATTACCCCGGCGCTTTTTTTGCGGTTAAAAACAGAACAAAACAAAAAGGAGAGGGAACAAAATGCAGGTGATGATTCGTGTCCGTCTGGGCAGCCAGGATGCCCATTATGGCGGCAATTTGGTGGATGGGGCAAAAATGCTGCAATTGTTCGGGGATGTCGCTACGGAGCTTTTGATCCGCAGTGACGGAGATGAAGGTTTATTCCGTGCCTACGAGAAAGTAGAGTTTTTCAGTCCCGTTTACGCCGGGGATTTTATCGAAGCAACGGGGCAGATCATCCGTATCGGCAACACCTCGCGGCAAATGGAATTTTTCGCTCATAAGGTGATTATGCCGCGACCCGATTTGAATGCTTCTGCCGCTGATGTCCTGCCGGAACCCGTGCTGGTTTGTCAGGCAATCGGTACCTGCGTTGTGCCAAAAGACAGGCAGAGAAGCAAAGAAAGCAGGGAATCGCGATGGAAAAACTAATCATCACTGCTTCCATCTGCGGCGCGGAGGTGACGAAACAGCAGAATTCAGCCGTTCCTTACACAATAGCGGAAATTGGGGAGGAAGCGAAGCGGGCCTGGCTGGCCGGAGCCAGCATCATTCATCTGCATGTCAGAGAAGATGACGGCAGACCGACGCAAAGTGCGGATCGTTTTCGGGCTTGTATCGATGAAATTTACCGGCAATGTCCCGCTGCATTGATTGTGCAGCCCTCAACCGGCGGAGCTGTTGGCATGAGCAATACGGAACGTCTGCAGCCGTTGAGCCTGAATCCGATTATGGCTTCGCTGGATTGCGGTACTTGCAATTTCGGCGGTGATGACATTTTTATCAATACGGAGACTACGATAAAGGAATTTGCGCTCCGGATGCAGGAGCGCCGGGTCAAACCGGAAATCGAAGTGTTCGATAAGGGTATGATCGATATGGCGCTGCGTTTAACAAAACAAGGTTACTTGAGCGAACCTCTGCATTTCAATTTGGTGTTCGGTGTCAATGGCGGCATCAGCGGAGAACCGCGTGATCTTATATTTCTGGCTGAAAGCCTGCCGCGCGAAGCCAGTTACACGGTGACAGGAATCGGCCGCACGGCTTTTCCTCTGGCCGCTATGGCGATTATCCTGGGTGGGCATGTCAGAGTGGGCTTTGAGGATACGATCTATCTGGCCAAAGGAATCAAAGCCAGGAGCAACGGCGAGTTGGTTGAAAAAGTGGTTCGCCTGGCCAATGAATTCGGACGTCAGGTGGCCACACCGGCGGAAGCGAGAAACATTTTGGGACTGCCAAGCGCAGAATAAAAGAAACCGGAACAGGAGTTGTTTTCAACATGAATTTAGGCAATAAATATGGCACGCACCGCGTGCTGGAACCGTTAGGGGTGCTGCCGCAGGCTGCCACTCGGATCAACAATGATATGTCGGTGCTTTATGATAATGAAATTCTGATCAATGTCACGGCTTTGAACATCGACTCCGCTTCCTTTAATCAGATCAAACGAGCGGTCAATGGTGATGAAGCACAAATACGGGCGCAAATCATGGCAATCGTGGCCGAAAAAGGCAAAATGCAGAATCCCGTGACCGGTTCCGGCGGAATGCTGATCGGATATGTTGCCGCCATCGGCCCTGCCCTGCAAGAAACCGCACTGAAAATCGGCGATAAAATTGCTACCTTGGTTTCGCTTTCGCTGACTCCGCTTTGCATCGAAGAAATTCTTGCGGTACATCAAGCGATCGATCGTGTGGATGTGAAAGCCTGGGCTATTCTCTTTGAGAGCGGTATCTATGCGAAATTACCGGATGATATGAGCGAAAACCTTGCCTTAGCCGCACTCGATATTGCCGGAGCTCCCGCTCAAACAGCCAAACTGGTCAAACCAGGCGACAGTGTGCTGATTTTGGGAGCAGGTGGTAAATCCGGTATGCTTTGTTTGTATGAAGCCATGAAGTGTGCGGGACCGACCGGTAATGTCATCGCCATGGTACGCAAAGAAAGCGATATCGGCAAGCTGAAAACACTGAATTTAGCGCATCGGGTTATTGTTTCCAGCGCTACGCAGCCGTTGGATGTTTTAGAGAAAACACTGGCGGCGAATCAGGGTAAAGAAGTGGATATTGCCATCAGTTGCGTCAATATTCCGAACACGGAGATGGCTTGTATCCTGCCGGTGCGTGAGAATGGCATTGTCTATTTTTTCTCGATGGCGACCAGCTTTACCAAGGCAGCCCTGGGTGCGGAAGGAGTCGGTAAGGATGTGACTATGATCATCGGCAATGGCTACACCAAAGGACATGCCGAAGTGACTTTAGCTGAATTAAGGGAAAACGCAGCGCTGCGGGCTTATTTTGAGGAAAAATATGTCTAGATTTTAGCCCGCCAGATCAAACAGTATTGCAACAGGAAAGGGTGATTATTTTGTCCAGCGTATCCAGAAGAACCGAGTTATTTCCGCATGTCCCGGATCAGCAATGGCAGGATTGGCATTGGCAAATTGAAAATCGAATTGAAACGCTTGCGCAGCTGAAGACTTATCTTTCCCTCACGCCGGAAGAAGAGCTGGGCATCGCGCAGTGCTTAGGCAATCTGCGCATGGCGATTACACCTTATTATCTCAGCCTGATCGACCCGACTGACCCCTGGTGTCCGATTCGTCGTCAGGCGATTCCCACCGCGCAGGAACTGCAGCGGGCACCTGCCGATTTAATGGATCCTCTGCATGAGGATGAGGATGCTCCGGTTGCCGGTGTGACCCATCGTTATCCGGACCGAGTGCTTTTTTTGGTAACCGATCAGTGTTCCATGTACTGCCGACACTGCACGCGGCGGCGCTTCGCAGGTCAGCATGACAGCGCTGTGTCCATGGACCGCATCCGGCGCGGTATCGCTTACATTGCCGCCCATAGCGAAATACGGGATGTGCTGCTCTCCGGCGGTGATCCCCTGACGCTGAGCGACGATCGCCTGGAAGCGATCATTGCCGCGCTGCGGGCGATTCCGCATGTTGAAATCATTCGAATCGGTACACGCATGCCGGTGGTTTGTCCCCAGCGCATTACGGTACAACTGGCTGATATGCTGAAAAAATACCATCCGATTTGGCTGAATACGCATTTTAATCATGCCAATGAAATTACCGCCGAATCCACGGCTGCCTGCAGCCGCCTGGCGGATGTCGGGATTCCGCTGGGCAATCAGAGCGTTTTACTGGCCGGCGTCAATGATTGTATCTATGTCATGAAAAATCTGGTGCAGGAATTGGTGAAAATCAGAGTGCGGCCTTATTATCTTTATCAGTGCGACCTTTCTTTCGGATTGGAACACTTCCGTACTCCGGTCAGCAAAGGGATTGAGATTATCGAAGCTTTGCGCGGACACACCTCCGGCTTTGCCGTTCCCACTTATGTGATCGATGCGCCCGGCGGCGGCGGCAAAATTCCGGTTATGCCGAATTATCTGATCAGTGAGACGCCGGATCGCGTCATCCTGCGCAATTTTGAAGGTGTGACCGCCGCCTATACCGAGCCGCGTCATTATGAAAATCTCTGTCATTGTCCGGTCTGCCGCAAAGAGCAGGCGGCAGTCATCAGCGGAGTCGCTCAATTGGGACAGGGGATTGGACTTTCTTTGGAACCCGATCATTTGGCACGCCATCTGCGTAATCAGCAGGAAAGCAAGGCATCTTCATGCAAAGCAAATTAAATCTGAACCATGATTTGGTGACTCAGGCACGCGGCTATGCGGCCAGTATTGCCCGGCATACCCAACAATTCATTGATGGTCACACAACCGTCAGTGTGGAACGGGCGATTTGCCGCTTGCTCGGTATCGATGGCGTTACAGCGGCACAGGTACCGTTGCCGAATATTTTGGTGGATCACCTGGTCCGTAAGAATATGTTGGCTTGCGGTGCTGCCGATGCCCTTGCCAATGCT
The DNA here is from genome assembly GCA_021372785.1 of Negativicutes bacterium. Lineage (NCBI taxonomy): Bacteria > Bacillati > Bacillota > Negativicutes > Negativicutes bacterium. The sequence goes on from JAJFTT010000009.1 coordinate 46,112, forward strand.
GTTATTCAGTCCGGCTTGACCCCACAGCAGATCGCCGAAGCGGTCGCGGACGATTCGCTCGACCTTAGTCGGATGCCGCGGCTGGACCAAACGGCGCAGCGCCGGGCTTTGGCTCCCTTTCTGGCAGCCGCACTGCAACGGATTACAGCCAACCGGCAAGCGCGGCAGGATTTTCTGACACAGCATGGCGACAAAGAAGGTCCCTTGCTCTATTTGATTGTGGCGACCGGTAATATTTACGAAGACATCACGCAGGCAAGCGCGGCTGCCAAACAGGGAGCTGATGTGATTGCCGTGATCCGCACCACCGGGCAAAGTCTGCTGGATTATGTTCCCTACGGCGCCACAACCGAAGGATTTGGCGGCACTTATGCCACCCAGGAAAACTTCCGGCTGATGCGGGCAGCCCTGGATGCAGTCGGTGAGGAAACGGGACGCTATATCCGTCTCTGTAATTATTGCTCCGGGCTTTGTATGCCGGAAATTGCCGCCATGGGCGCCCTGGAACGCCTGGATGTGATGCTCAACGATGCGCTTTACGGGATCCTCTTCCGCGATATCAACATGCAGCGGACGCTGATCGACCAGGCTTTTTCGCGCCGGATCAACGCCTTTGCCGGTGTGATCATCAATACCGGGGAAGACAATTATCTGACGACGGCCGATGCGGTGGAGGAAGCGCATACGGTATTGGCTTCCCAGTTTTTAAATGAGCAATTGGCCCTGCAGGCGGGGCTGCCCGCGCAGCAAATGGGTTTAGGCCACGCTTTTGAAATTTCACCCGAGGTGACCAATGGTTTTGTCCTGGAACTGGCACAGGCTCAAATGACCCGGGAAATCTTCCCGCAGGCACCGCTGAAGTATATGCCTCCCACGAAATTTATGACCGGTGATATTTTTCAAGGTCAGGTTCAGGATACCCTGTTCAATATGGTGACCATCCTGACCGGGCAGAAGATCCATCTGCTCGGGATGCTCACCGAAGCCATTCATACGCCTTTGATGTCCGACCGCGCTCTTTCCATTGCCAATGCCCAGTATGTCTTTCGTACCATGCAGAATTTAGGGGATGAAATCAGCTTCCGTTCCGGTGGGATCGTCGAGACACGCGCCGCCGAAGTGCTGCAAAAAGCCTGTGATTTATTGCGGGAAATCGACCGCATCCAGCTTTTTGCCGCTTTGGAGCAGGGCATTTTCGCCAATATCCGCCGCAGTAAAACAGGCGGCAAGGGTTTGGAGGGTGTTATGGCCAAAGAATATGTTTACTTCAATCCGTTTGCGGAAGCGATGCAGCGAGAGGGGATGGCACGATGAGCGGGAGCTGGTACAAACAGCAGAGTTCTGCTGCCGAGACTGCCTTGGACCTGCAACACCTGAAACCTTACGGAGATACGATGAATGATGGCAAAGTGCAGCTGAGCTTTACTCTGCCGGTTGCCGACGATGAAAAAGGCGTGGCGGCCGCCCTGGCTCTGGCCGGTCAAATGGGTTTGTCCAACGCCTCCGTGGTTCATCACAAGCGTTTGGACAGCAGTTTTTCTTTTTATATTCTCTATGGTTCTCTCTTGCACAGTGTGGATTACAGCAAGCTTCCGGTTGCGGCAGTCAGCGAAAAAGCCATGCCGCTGGCGGCAACGGATGCCTTGATCCGCAGCGAATTGGGCCGCAAGATCGTTGTGGTCGGCGCTTCTACCGGCAGTGATGCGCATACGGTGGGGATTGACGCCATTATTAATCGCAAAGGCTTTGCCGGTCATTACGGTCTGGAACGCTATGAGATGTTTGAAACCTATAATCTCGGCAGCCAGGTTGCCAATGAAGAGCTGCTGCAGAAAGCGCTGCAAGTGGCGGCGGATGTGCTTTTGGTTTCACAGACTGTGACACAGAAGGAGGTTCATATCAGAAACTTAACCGAACTGATTGAATTGAGCGAGGCGGAGGGGGTGCGGGAGCAGCTGCTGATGATTTGCGGCGGTGCGCGTATCACCAGTGAATTGGCCAAAGAACTGGGTTATGACGCCGGATTTGGTGCCGGCAAATATGCCGATGATGTGGCGACCTTTATTGCCAAAGAAATGATTCGCCGGCAGGCTTTGCGGCGAACTTAGTATGGCTGCCTGAGACGATGGCTTTTTTTGCGGGTGCAAGCGGAACCGGATCCGCATGAAAAATCCGGCGAAGAAAACAAAGGAGAGGGAAACAATGGAGAAAATCTACATTGTCAGTGCCTGCCGTACCGCCATCGGTACGATGAACGGCAGTCTGAAGGACACGCCCGCGGTAGAATTGGGCGCTAAAGTGATCGCTGCCGCGCTGGAGCGGGCAGCTTTGCGGGGCAATCAGGTTTGCGAAGTGGTTATGGGCAATGTTCTGCAGGCTGGCTTGGGTCAAAATCCTGCCCGCCAGGCAGCAGTCAAAGCCGGGATTCCCTATACTTGCCCAGCCATGACCATCAATAAAGTCTGCGGTTCCGGTTTGGCAGCGGTTGTTTACGCGCAGCGCAGCATTTTAGCCGGAGAAGCCGATTGCGTGGTCGCCGGAGGCATGGAGAATATGGATCTTGCTCCTTATGCGCTGCAAGGTTTGCGTTACGGTGTCCGTATGGGTAATGCCGAGGCCACGGATCTGATGGTTTATGATGGCCTGACGGACGTCTTTTTGCAATATCATATGGGTCTGACTGCGGAAAATGTCGCCGAGCGCTATCAGATCAGCCGGGAAGCCCAAGATCAATTCGCCCTGGCTTCGCAGCTGAAAGCGGAGGCTGCCATCCGGAGCGGACGTTTTGCTGATGAAATTGTGCCGCTCGAGTTGGTGGACCGCAAAAAAAACGTGACGATTTTTCAGCAGGACGAGCATCCTCGTTTTGGCAGCAACCTGGCGGGACTGCAACGCTTGCGGCCTGCTTTCAGCAAAGAAGGCACTGTCACCGCCGGCAACGCTTCCGGTATCAACGACGGAGCAGCCGCGGTGATTGTCTGCGGCGAACGTTTTCTGCTGGAAAATCACTTGAAACCACTGGCACGGATTGTGGCCGGCGGTTCAGCCGGTTTGGATCCGGCCTTCATGGGGCTGGGACCGGTCCCGGCGGTAGAGCAAGCCTTAACCAAAGCGGGGATGACAGCGGAACAAGTGGATTTGATTGAGGCGAACGAAGCGTTTGCCGCTCAATCGCTGGCCGTCATGCAAGAATTAGGCTGGGATCCGGGAAAAGTCAATGTCAATGGCGGCGCCATTGCCTTAGGACATCCCATTGGTGCGTCAGGTGCCCGGATCCTGGTAACTTTGCTGTATGAAATGAAAAAACGCAGTCTGCGTTATGGTTTAGCAACGCTTTGTATCGGCGGCGGTATGGGAGAAGCCTTAATTATCGAACGCGACGAGCGCTGCGGGGAGAATTGAAATGAACTATGTTTTTATGGAGAGCAGGGAGAACATTGCTACGCTGACGATCCGGCGGCCACAGGCGCTGAATGCGCTGAACAGCGAAGTTTTACAGGAACTATCAGAAGCCTTCGCCGCACTCGCTGCCGATCAGTCGCTCAGTTGTCTGGTTTTACGCGGCGCCGAGGGAAAGGCCTTTGTGGCCGGCGCCGATATCAGCGAAATGCAGGATTTTACACCGGAACAAGCCTACGCATTTTCCCAAAACGGGAATCGGGTCTTTGCTCAACTGGAACAACTGAGCATCCCCAGCATTGCGCTGGTGCAAGGCTACGCCCTGGGCGGCGGTATGGAATTGGCGATGGCTTGCGACCTGCGCGTCGCCTCCACCCGCGCTGTGTTTGGCCAGCCGGAAACCGGGCTCGGCATTACACCCGCTTTTGGCGGAAGTTTCCGTTTGGCCCGTTTGGTTGGCTTAGGTCAGGCCAAACGCCTGTTGTTCAGCGGTGAAACCATTCAAGGTGAGGAAGCATATCGGATTGGTTTAGTGGAATATCTGGCTGAACCGGCAGAGCTGGAAGCACTGCTGGAGCGAACGCTGCAGCGGATCGGTCAATGCAGCCGCAGCGCTGTCAGGGAAGCCAAACAACTGTTGATGGCGCAGCAGACAGCGTCACTGGCGGCGGACTGTCAGCGGGAGGCCGGCGCATTTCAGCGTTGTTTTGCGACAGAGGACCGGCAGGAGCGGATGGCAGCCTTTTTGCAACGCGGCAGATCCAGACAAAAATAAAAAAACGGGGAGAAGCTGAAAATGAGTGTTTTTGTGATAGGCGCCGGCACGATGGGCAGCGGCATCGCGCAATGTTTTGCGGCGGCAGGCTATGCGACGTACCTTTATGATCTCAATCCCCTGGCGATGGAGAGAAGTTTTGCCAACATCGATAAAATCCTGAGCCGCCAGGTGGAGAAAGGCCGCCTCACAGCAGAGGCAAAATGCGCTCTGCAGAACAATCTGCATCAGGCTGCTGTTCTGGAGGAAGCTGCTCCGTGTGAATTGATACTGGAAGCGGTGGTGGAGAAAGCGACAGTCAAAAAAGAGCTTTTTCGGCAGCTCGATCTGATTTGCGGCAGGCAGACGATTTTTGCCAGTAATACTTCCTCACTGTCCATAACCGAACTGGCTGCCGCTGTGCAGTGTCCGCAGCGGATGATCGGCATGCACTTCTTCAATCCGGCTCCTCTGATGAAATTAGTGGAGATTGTCAAAGGCAGCCAAACCGACGAAACGACGGTCCAGGCGGTTCGGGGGTTCTGTGTGAAATTGGGCAAACAAGCCGTACTGGTGGAGGAAGCGCCTGGTTTTGTCGTCAACCGTATCCTGATTCCGATGATCAACGAAGCGATCGGGATTCTGGCGGAAGGGACTGCTTCCGCTGCGGATATTGACACAGCCATGCAGCTGGGGGCCAATCATCCCATGGGTCCTTTGGCTTTGGCTGATCTGATCGGACTGGATGTGGTGCTTGACATTATGGAGGTACTGCAGCGGGAAACCGGAGACAGTAAATATCGGCCGCAGCCTTACTTGCGAAAAATGGTGCGAGCCGGAAAACTGGGACGCAAAAGCAAAGCAGGATTCTTCCTATATGAGTAGCAGCAACAGGGAAAGGTGATGACATGAAGAATAAATTGATCGATCTCAACACAGCCATGCAGTTATTTCGTGATGGGATGACTGTGATGATTGGCGGTTTTCTTGGCAATGGCACTTCTGAACAGTTGGTGGATGCTCTGATTGCAACGAATGTAAAAGATTACACGGTCATTGCCAATGATACCGCAATGCCGGGGATTGGCATCGCCAAGTTGATCGCTACCAAACGAGTCAGGAAATTAATCGTCTCCCATATTGGCATGAATCCGGAAACCGGGCGGCAGATGAGCACTGGCGAATTGGAAGTGGAACTGGTGCCGCAAGGGACGTTAGCCGAGCGGATTCGCTGCGGCGGCAGCGGCTTGGGCGGCGTGCTGACTGCCACCGGCTTGGGAACCGAAATCGAGCAGGGCAAACAAATCATCTCTGTCAACGGTAAGGATTACCTGCTGGAATTGCCGCTGCACGGGGATATCGCTCTGATTCATGCGACCGTGATTGATCAGGCCGGTAATTGTTTTTATGAAGGAACGACCAAAAATTTCAATCATCTGATGGCGATGGCCTGCGATGTGGTAATCGCCACAGCCGAGACGACGGTAGAAGTCGGCGAACTGGACTGCAATTATATTATGACCTCCGGCATCTTTGTGGATTATATTCTGAAAGGAGTAGCCTGATGGACGCGAAAGAAGTGATTGCCCGCCGAGCTGCCCTGGAGCTGGCAGACGGCGATGTTGTCAATCTGGGTATTGGTTTGCCGACCTTGGTCGCTGATTATATCCCGGCAGCCTATAATGTGATCCTGCAATCGGAAAACGGCATCATCGGGATGGACCGCAGCGCGACCGGTGAGATGAAAAACGCGCATATCGTCAATGCCGGCGGCCTGCCGGTGACAGTGCGCAGTCACGCCAGCTTTTTCGACAGCGCTGAATCATTTAGCATCATTCGCGGCGGTCATCTGGACAAGACAATTCTTGGGGCTTTGGAAGTGGATGAAACCGGTTCCCTGGCCAGCCACATCATCCCCGGCAAATTAATCCCGGGCATGGGCGGTGCGATGGATCTGGCAGCGGGTGCCAAACGGGTGATCGTGGTAACGACTCATACAGCCAAAGGTGAGGCAGCCAAAATTCTCAAACGCTGCCGTTTGCCGTTGACGGCAAAGAATAAAGTGAATCTGATCATCACCGAGTTGGCAGTGCTGGAAGTAACAGCGGCAGGATTGTTGCTGCGGGAGATTCGCAAAGGTCTGTCATTGGCAGAGCTGCGCCAAAAGACAGAAGCGGATTTTGCGGTTGCGATGGATCTGAAAGAGTTCGGAGAGTAAAAAAAGCAGGAAAAACGGCAGGACGGCAAGAATATACAGAGGGCGGAACATTTTTCGCCCTCTGTTGTCTTAGTGGTTCAGAAAGCAAAATTAGGGAGATTAAAAGGAGAGAAACATATGATAACCGGTTTAAATCCTCAGAGACTCGGCTTTGGTGCGATGCGTTTACCGCTGCTGGAAGATGGTAAAACCATTGATCAAGCGCAGGTCAATCAAATGGTAGATACTTGTTTAGAGCAAGGTTTTACCTATTTTGATACAGCCTATACCTATAATGGCGGTAAATCCGAAGTCGCGCTGCGTGAAGGCTTGGTCAAACGCCATCAGCGCGAGCAATTCTTGCTTGCCGACAAAATGCCGGTGTTTATGATCGAGAAGCCGGAGGATTATGACCGCTTCTTCGCAGAACAATTGGAACGTTGCGGCGTCGATTATTTTGATTTTTATTTACTGCACAATTTAGGCATTGAGAATAACCAGCGTGCGGAGCGTACCGGTGGTTTTGATTACTTGCAAAAATTGAAAGCTGCAGGCAAAGCTCGTTTTGTCGGTTTTTCTTTTCATGATACAGCCGAAGTTTTGGAAAAAATTCTCGGACAGCATCCGGAAGTGGACTTTGTCCAGCTACAGATCAACTATGCCGACTGGGACCGTCCCAGCGTGCAGTCCGGCGCCTGTTATGCGGTAGCCCGTAAATACAACAAGCCGATCATTGTCATGGAGCCGATCAAGGGCGGTGCGCTGGCCAATCCCGTGGCGGAAATCAGCGAACTCTTTCAGAGCGTGCATCCCACCGCTTCCGCCGCCTCCTGGGCGATTCGCTATGCCGCTTCGCTGGAAGGTGTCTTTATGGTCCTGAGCGGCATGTCGAATCTGGAGCAAATGAAGGACAACTGCAGCTACATGAAAGAATTCCAACCTCTCACACAAACAGAACGCGAAACGATTGCCGAGGCGGTCGAGATCATCAAACAATCGACCGCAATCCCCTGCACGGCCTGTCAGTACTGCGTCGACAGCTGTCCGATGCGGATCAATATTCCTTCCCTGTTCAGCATTTACAATATGGTGCAGCAATTCGGCAGCAATAATTTCCCCGCCATGCATTATACCCGCCAGACACTGGAACGCGGCAAAGCTTCTGACTGCATCGCCTGCGGCAATTGCGAAAGCCACTGCCCGCAGCATATTGCCATTATCGAAGAACTGGTCAAAGTAAAAGAGATGTTCGAGCAAGAATAATAGATTGGGGTTGCACTGTGAACCAAATCGATTGTCTTGATGAAAACAGCAGAGGAGCTGCAGCGTTTTTTTTTGCTGCAGCTCCTCCTTAGCGTACCTGCTTTCATTTACCCAGCTGGAAATAGTATAGGCAGGTAAATAACGATGCTGATATCACGAAACCTAAGATTTTCAAGAGCCGATTTGTTTTGATTTTTTCTTCTACTTCTATTTGTGTTAATTCATTCGTTTGAGGTGCCTTGAGGCGGCTGCCGAAACGAATCATCGTCCATGCAATAAAAATCGTTCTGAGCATAGCATAGGGAAAAACTGCAGCAGCCGATGTCAATGGATCAGGCCAATGCATGAATCGGATAAAAAAGGTGATTGCGATCCAAAAAAGAAGGATCACGATAACTCCACCGGCAGCTTTCAGCTTGACATTACCCAACCGATTGTAGACGTACTCTAGTTGGTCATCAAACATCTTTTCTGGGCTCGCCTGATCTTCTTGGCTTTGGAAGATATTAAAATAATACTTCCGAAGACAGAAATCGCTGCGAAGAACCGTTACTCGTGCCCAACCTTGGCTGGTTAACGTATGGATGAATTGCTCGTCTAGTGCGGCCTCACTTAACCATATTCGATACTTCATTGCGAAATTTGGTTTTTCTTCCTCATAACGAATTCGCGAATTCGTCAGTTTGGATTGGCGTTCTTGCAAATGCCAGCCCTTAGCAGACATTATTTGCAAATACTTCTCAAAAGCTTCAACATCCCAAAGTGGGAAAGGCTCGGTTTGAGTCATTTCTGCTGCCATCTTATTCACCTTTCCGTGGCATCATTTCTAGATAGCCAAAAAAAACGAGCGGTATCGTGAGTTCCGTTTCATAAAATATCCTGCTCTTTTTCTGTTTAATTTTTCAGAGCTTGCATTGCATCTTGTTCAACGGGAACGTCTCCCAGATAATAATCCAATGAACTGCTATGAATATATAGGAAATAAGAAGGGAAGTCAAGCTTTCCGGAATTTGGTATTTTACGAATATTAAGAAAAAATAAACGAATTAAAACCATGGAATAACTGTTAATCAACGTGCATTCTCCGCAAAGCATCCGTTATGAGAATGAATCTATAAATAAGACAAATAAATTCTTGATTATTCAGTAAATTAATTATAACGTAAATCTATTAACCTACTGATATATCCATAAATAAATAAGAATATTCGATATAATACAATAGATGAGATAAATGATCGAATGGTTCTAAACAGGTAAAGTCTATGCTAAAGATGCTGTCTTTCTCTTCCCGGCCGAGTGGTGCGGCGATCGAGCAGGAAGCAGGTATATAAAAAAGCTTTGACGGATTTTGACAAGTGATGCCGGTATATAAAAAAGAAAACCTGCAACAATTTTCCCGTTTTGCTGCAGATTCTCTTTGGCTTTTTGTATTCTCCTCTCAGGAGAAATTTGAGCTAAACTCTATAAACGATTCTGCCGTCCACCATGGTCAGCACAGCGGTGACATCCTTAATTTTCATCGGTGCAATGCTGAAAATGTCATCACTCAGCACAACCAGATCGGCAAGGAAACCGGGCTGCAAACGGCCTTTTTTGTTTTCATCAAAGCTAACATAGGCGCTTTCAGTGGTATAAGCGTCGATCGCGTCCGCCACGGTATAGGCTTCGCTTGGGTTATAAGGTGCGCTGCCGTTGAGATCACGGCGCGTCACGGCACAATAGATATTATGAAAAGGATTCATATTTTCTACAGGGGAGTCGGTGCCGAAGCTGACGTGGATGCCCATTTGATGCATGCTGCCGAAAGCGTAGGACGTGTCGGCTAGCGTACTTCCCACTCTTTCTCTGACGATATGCAGGTCATAATGCAGGAAAATCGGCTGAACCTGAGCCAGAATATCAAAGCTGAGAAACCGCTGCAGCTGTACCAAATCGGTGATCTGACAATGAACCACACCGTTGCGCAGGGGATTCCGGCCTTTTTGCAGGGTGGATTCGTAAGCATTCAGGATCAGCTCGATGGCACCGTCACCGATGGCGTGGGCAGTAACCTGAAAACCAAGTTGATTCGCCGCGGCAACCAGTTGATTCAATTCCTTCTGATCGACACATTGAATGCCCCGGGTGGTGGGATCATCGGCATAAGGCTGCCGCATCAGGGCGGTACGCGCGCCCAGGGAGCCATCCATGAATAGTTTAATCGGCCCAATCGTTTGCAGGCCGTTCACCTGACCGGTACGGTAGCCTTTGGCGGCAAAAGCATGCAGAGCATCTAATGTGGTGATATTGCATTGATGATAAACGCGCAAAGTCGGGCGTTCCGCCAGCACTTCCGTATAGGCAGCCAGCATGGTTTCCGTATTGTTGCTGTTGACGTCCATGGTCTGCACGGAGGTGATTCCCTGCGAGGCCGCATAAGCCATCGCCAGCCGGAGACTGTGCCGGATGGCGGCGAGATTTTCTGCCGGCTGCAGCCGGTAGATCAGGGCGTTGGCGCTTTCCCGGAAAATACCGTTGGGACAGCCATCCGCATCGGTATCGAAATGGCCGCCGGCTGGCTGCGGCGTGGCGGCGGTTACACCGGCGGTTTCGATCGCCAGGGTATTGGCTGTCAGAACGTGACCGCAGGCACGGCTGAAAATGAGGATGTGTTCCGTTGAAATCTGATCGAGGTCGTGGCGGTTGAGCAGACGCACTTCATCACTGAAATAGTCCTGATTCCAGCCGCTGCCGTTGACGACGCTGCCGGCAGGGACGGGATGCTGGCTGAGAAAAGCGCGGCCGCGGCGGATTACTTCGGTAATCGATGTAGCACCATAGAGGTTGACGGTCTGCATCTCGCGTCCGACCATTTGCAGATGCATATGGGAATCATTGAAACCGGGCAGGACCGTGCGTCCCGCTAAATCGATGCGCTCCGCATCAGCCGGAGCCTCTTGCAGAATTTCTTCAGTGCTGCCAATCCGGCGGATCAGGTTGTCTTCAATCAGCAGCGCTTCGGCAAATTGACCTTGCCGGACGTAGATGTTGCCATGATAGAGGATAGTAGTCATTTTTTTATTCTCCTATGCTGCCGCAGCCGTTTTTCTGCGGCGAATGATTTCATAGAGGACAAAGCCGGCCGCCGGTACAACCAGGCCGATCAGGGAGGTGGTCGGATCTTCGATCAAGGTATTGATCATCAGGCCAAACATAATCACCATGGTCAGGATGACGCTGACCGGATAGAGCCAGACGCGGTAGGGACGGTTCAGGTCGGGGTATTTTTTACGCAGGACGATCACGGAATAGAAAATCAGAATATTAAAGATAAAAGCACTGAAGACAACGAGGGAGGTCAGTTGATCCAGATTGCGCGAGAGTACCAGCAGGATGGAAATGACGGCAGAAGCGATTTGCGCATTGACCGGTGTTTTATAGGTTTCATGCAGTTTGGCGCAGGAGGGGAAAAACAGACCGTCTTTGGCCATAGCATAATAGGTGCGGGGGAAAACCATAACACAGCCGTTGAGAGCGCCGAAAACCGAGATGGCCATGGTCAGACTGACCAGCAGCCGGCCGGTGCTGCCGAAGAGGGTGCCGGCAACTTCGGTACCTAAAAAGTAGCTTTTACTGTTGAACAGGGCGGCGATCGCGTCGAGCGGCAGCACACGGTAAATGGCAAAATTGAAGAGGGTATAAAGCAGTGTGACGCCCGTGATGGCTAAGATGATGGCCAGCGGCAAATTGCGGTGAGGATTCTTGATTTCTTCGCTGATCGTATTCAGGTTGGTCCAGCCCTCATAAGCCCACAGGGTTGCCACCACGGCAAAGGCAATCATGCCGCAGAGCTGCACAAACGAAGGCTGAGAAGCAGGGATCAGGCTTAAATTGGGCGTCTGCTGACCCATCAGCAAGCCGCAGATTAAGATGACGGCAATCGGAATCAACTTGGCGATCAGGAAGATATTTTGGACGAAAGAACCGAATTTAATGCCCAGGATATTGATGGCAGAAAGCAGCACGATCAGGCCGATGGCAATGGCTTTGCCGGCGAGCGGACTGATGCTGAAAAAGCTGCCCAACAGATTGGGGAAGGCGATGGCCAAAGCAGCAATGGAGCCGGAACTGCCCAGCACGAAGCCGTTGATTCCGCTCATAAAAGCAATGCGTTCACCAAAGGCTTCTCGTAAATAGACATAACTGCCGCCTGCTTTTGGCATCATGGCGCCCAGTTCGGCATAACAGATGCCGCTGAGCAGGGTGATTAAACCGCCGATGATCCAGACCAGCAGGGAAAGGCCCATACTCATGCCGGAGCGCATCAGGACATAAGAACCAAGGTAAAAGATGCCGGAACCAACCATGATGCCGCCCAGTACGCTGATGCCGCCGAAGAGACCGACTTCCCTTTTGAATTCGGTTTGTTCCGACTGCAGTTCAGCCGGAGTGTGTGTGGTTTCATTCATAGATAAAAAACTCCTTTCGCAGTTACCGGGTCCCGGCCGTTAGATTCACCGGGCCCAAAGAAAAATGGGTATTAAAAAAAGTTGCATCGCATCGATGCAACTTTTTAATGCCCATTTCAGTGCGAAAAAAAGTTAACAATCGATAGCTCCTCTGAAAATACAACATATTTTCAGGAGTCTGCATGGTGTTCTCATGCAGCCCAACCTGCTTTCCTGCCGGAAAACAGTTTCGGCGGTTTACCCTTTCACCGAAGTCATTGAATGCCTTCTCATTTCGGTTACTTATCTCTCCGCGCCTCTACCAACTTTTTTTATGTTCCTGAGTATATCATCCTCATCCGGAATTGTCCAGGATCGGTTTCTATAGAATTTTACCGGATCACTGAGAGCTTACCATAGTAAACAGGTTAAATGTCTCTTTTCAGTTTGTTTCACCTCAGCCTGTTTAGCCGCATTTGGAATAACCGCAATTGGAGCAAGTATAGCAGCCGCTGCCCGGGATTAATTCCTGACCGCATTCGGGGCAGGGATTGCTGACCGGTAAGGCCGATTGCAGGATACCGGCAGTCTGCGCCGTCACAACTTCATCGACACCGCTGCTGTGCAGCAGCGGCAATTGATCGAATTGTGTCGCCGCCGCCGCGTTGGCATGCGCTTTCTTCTGCAAATTCGGGAACTGACGCAGCAAGGCGCGGGAGATAGCATCGGGGCAGGAAGTGACTGTAATACCCGGGCGGCGGATGCAGGCAGGACAGCGGATACCGCGCAGCTGCTCGATGATATTACCGGCGATGACTTCAATTTCTTCCGGAGAACGCCCCAAACGCAGACAATAACTGATCAGACGTCCGGTCGCTTCCGATTGAGAAGCACAGCCGCCGAATTTACCGGTTTCACAGAAAACTTCGGCCAATCCGATTTCATCCCGGGAGCTCATCACAAACAGAGAGCCGCAGCCGATAGAGAATTTCTCGATTTCACCTTTGGTTACCGCCGGCCGCGGACGGGTGGTAAAACGGTCTGGATTGTTGAAGGATCTTTGCGCTTCTTTGCCGGTCCCGTTTGGCTTTTTGGTACCGGCAGTATAAACCTGTACATCGCGGGAACCGTCGCGATAGACGGTGAGCCCTTTGCAACCGTTCCGATAAGCCAGCAGGTAGGCATGATTAATCTCCTCTTCCGTGGCGCTATTGGCAAAATTGATCGTTTTTGAAACAGCATTGTCGATATGCTTTTGGAAGGCGGCCTGAATGGCGATATGCGCTTCCGGTGAAATTTCCTGTGCGGTAACGAAAATTGCTTTTGCTTCCTCCGGTACATCGGCTAAATCGCCGACACGCCCGGTCAGGCTGAGGGCTGACATCAAGCTGCTGGTATAGAAACCTTCTCTGTGTGCGTGCGCCGCGAAGTAAGGATTGACTTCCAGGAGTTGTGTCCCGTCCAGGACAGTCTTGACATAAGCCAGGGCAAAGGCAGGTTCGATACCGGAACTGCAGCCGGAAATCATGGAAATGGAACCGGTGGGTGCAATGGTGGTCAGGGTGGCGTTGCGCATCAGACGGCCTTCTTTTTCAAAGCGGGAACCTTTCCAGGCAGGAAAACAGCCGCGTTCTTTGGCTAATTCCGCAGAGGTATTCTGAGCGATGGCCTGGATAAAGGTCATAATTTCTTCTGCGACCTTGACCGCTTGCGGACTGTTGTAAGCGATTTTCAATTGGAATAACAGATCGGCAAAGCCCATCACACCCAAACCGATTTTACGCGTCAGCAGGCTGGCTTCCCGAATCTGCGGCAAGGGATATTTATTGATATCGATGACATCATCGAGGAAACGGACGCCGGTTTGAATTACTTCGGCCAGTAAATCATAATCCACTTCGGTATGTCCGTTGTGCGATTTGACCATCAAAGCCAGATTGATTGAACCAAGATTGCAGGACTCATTATCCAGCAAGGGCTGTTCGCCGCAGGGATTGGTTGCTTTGATCCGTCCGATGTGTTCGACCGGATTATGCTCATTCATGCGATCGATGAAGACGATACCCGGTTCTCCATTTCCCCAGGCGGATCGGATGATTTCCTGCCATAATTCTTCGGCGGCAATTTTTTCGTATTCTTTGCCGTTGTGGATTAAACTGATCTCCTTCTTTTCCTGCAGAGCGGTCATGAAGTCGTCGGTAATGGCGATAGAAAGGTTAAAATTGGTAATATCCATATTGTTGGTTTTGCAGTGGATGAACTCGCGGATATCCGGATGATCCACCCGTAAGATTCCCATATTGGCGCCGCGGCGTACACCGCCCTGCTTGACCGCTTCGGTGGCGGCATTGAATACTTTCAGGAAAGCAACCGGACCGGATGCCATTCCACCCGTCGATTTAACCAAAGCATTTTTCGGCCGCAACTGGGAAAAATCAAAACCGGTGCCACCGCCGGATTTATGCACGAGCGCGGCGTTGCCGACTGCACTGAAAATTCCTTCCATGCTGTCTTCAACCGGTAAGACAAAACAGGCGGACAACTGACCCAAAGGCCGACCGGCGTTCATTAAGGTAGGAGAATTCGGTAAAAAATACATCGAGCACATATGCTTATAAAAAGTTTCCGCCCAGATTTGAATGGCGCTGTTATCACTGCCGTAAAATGCTTCTGCCTGTGCTATTGTTTGGGCGACGCGCCAAAACAATTGAGCGGGCTTTTCGTAGTTGTCACCTTCATGCATCAGGTAACGCATTTCCAAAATTTTCAAGGCGTTACCGCTTAAGCGAGGTTCTGCTTCGGGTAGTAAGGACACGGTCATCACTCCTTCGGATAATATTAAAGTGCCGGCTCAATAGGACGGCACTCGGGTGCAATTGCTATTTGATAAAAATAAACATTCTCTCCCCTCATAAGAAATTCCTTGTTTGGTTTCATTTTTCACATGTAAAATTGAAACTCCGGCAGAGTGACGGATGGACGGAAGGATAGTTAGATAACGAATTAATTATTAAATTTCTTTGCCTGGAAGAGAAATCGGCAGGCAGTCGGAAAGGAAGAAGAGATACAAAGGGGGAGAACACATGTTTTTCAAATTGGGAATTCAGAATGCCTGGCGTAAGTTGGCACGCAGTATCCTGGCAGTGATTTCCATGACCCTGGCGGCGGCTTTTTTCATTTAGATCATCCGCTCAGGCAGGGGTTACAGCATAGCAGAACAGTCACTGCCCCGGATGTTAAACGATAAATTGTGGCCTATGCCAATAAAGTCACAGCGGAAATTCCGGAGGAAACTACAAATTGGCAAGATCAATGGGGTGCTTTGGATTTTACGGATTTGCCGCTGCTCTTTCCCAAGCTGACTGCAAGCGGTTATCTGCCGGCCATTGCCAACGGCTTTTACAAAAATCAGATCAGAGAATATTACCAGAGGCGAAATAAGAAGGAAGATCAGCAAAAAAGGTCGAATACAATCCAGACTTTCTCTTCACTAACTGCGAAAAGGCGACTGTCAAATGATGATAAGGAGTAAAAGATGATGATTGAATTAAAGAGAATACAGGAAGCTCAAGACCGCCTGTGCGGAGTGATCCATACTACGCCGCTGCTGACCAATCAAAGTATCAATCGGCTAGCGGATGCGCAGATTTGGTTCAAATGCGAAAATATGCAAAAAACAGGTTCCTTCAAAGTACGTGGTGCCTACAACTGCGCGGCACAATTAAGTGCAGAGCAGTTGGCTGCCGGGATCGTAACCGGTTCATCCGGCAATCACGGTACTGCCGTCGCTTACGCTGCGATGAAACTGGGCAGCAAAGCCGTCATTGTGATGCCGGAGGATGCTTCACCGGCGAAAGTGCATGCTTGTGAAGCTTATGGCGGGCGCGTCTTGTTTTATGGTTTTACGACGACGGAACGGCTTGCCAAAGCAAATGAACTGGCGGCAGAGGGGATGACTTTGATTCATCCTTATGACGATCCGGCGGTCGTAGCCGGACAGGGAACCATTGGTCTCGAATTAATGCGGCAGTTGCCGGAAGCTGATTTTATCTTTGTTCCTGTCGGCGGCGGTGGTTTGCTGGGCGGTGTGGCGACAGCCATCAAAGAATCAGGCAGCAGGGCTAAAGTAATCGGAGTCGAACCGGCGCTGAGTCCGCGCCTGCGCCTGGCTTGGCAGATGGGGAGACCAACGGAACTCACGGATTGGCAACCCAGTGTTGCCGATGGGATCCGCTCCAAAAAATCCGGTCAGCTCGGTTACGAATTGTCCCGCCGTTATGTGGATGATTTGGTGACGGTGGAAGAAACAGAAATTATCCAGGCTACCCGATTGATCATTGAGCGGGCGAAAATTTGGTGTGAACCTTCCGCTGCCGTTTCTCTGGCTGCTGTCTTGTATCATAAGACGGCAACGGCCGGGAAAAAGGTGATCTGTTTGTTATCGGGTGGAAATATAGAAATTACTACATTAGCCAAGATTATTGGGGGTTAAGTTAATGTTTTTTCGATTGGGAGCTTTGAACGCCCGGCGCAATTTAGCCAGAAGTATCTTAGCGGTCGTTTCCATGGCGGTTGCTGCCGCTTTCTTAACCTATACCATCAGCTTAAGCCGAGGTTATGTCAAAGAAGCATTTGCCGCCTTTCGGCAAATGCTGGGCGGTGAAATTGTGGTTTATGCCCAAAAAGTGCAAGGTGAATTGCCGGAAGGGGACAGCTACTGGAAGTTTTCTCGGCCAACTGAGAACCCGTTTACTGATTTAGCGGTTTTTCACCCGGAAATTTACCAACAAGGCTATTTGGAAAGCAATGAGCAAACGGTTTTTACGGCAAACGATTTGCGCCGGATGGCGGAGAACGAAGGGGTCAACTCGGTATCGCCGCTCTATCGTCTGCCGGGTTTTACCGTACTGAGCAAAGAGTATCGCTACGAATCGGTGCTGCGCGGCCGTAATCTGGTCAAAGAAAATGATTTGAACAGTCCGGCCAAACTGATTTATGATGGGCGTTGGTTTATGCCGGCAGATGACGGTGAATTGGTTGCAGTCATTTCCATCAAGCAGAATCTGCCGCAAGGCCTGACCGTACCGGAGTTAGGCAGTAAGATCAATTTGGAAATACCGACACTTAAAACAGAGCAGAACGGCGCTGTCGTTCTGGATTATGCCAATCCGATTCAGAAAACAGTGACGGTGATCGGCAGAATCGCGGTTCCGACGCGAACGCTCACCTGGCAGGGTGAGATCAATACCAATTCGGAACAATTGTATTGGTGGACGAATGAAATACAGTTGCCGCTGACTACTTGGCAGGAGATCTGGCAGGAAGCCGGCAAGGGAGTGGAATATATGGCTGCCGAGGCAACGATTCAGGTTGATGATATGGCCTATCTGGAGGATATTGTTCTCAATTTAGCGCAGAATTTCTCAGGTTTCAGTTTTGTCAGTGTGCCCAATCAAGCAAATATGGCCATGGAGCGCCAATTGATTGAAAAATTCCAAGCGGTACCAGCTGAGACGGTGGCAGGATTGGCTCAGAACGCCACGCAGGAAGGAATGGCTTTGGATTTGCGGCTACCCATGATGGGGTTGGTGCTGCTGAATGCAGCTTTACTGGTGGCAGCCAATATGCTGATTATGATCAACGAGCGCAAGCGCGAAATGGCAATTCTCAAATCAGTCGGCGCCAAGCGGGTGGATATTGTGATCATGGCTTTAACCGAAGCTTTGATGCTTTCTTTGGTAGGCGCCAGCATCGGTTTTCTGGTCTTCCGTTTGCCGGGGGCTCTCAATCAAATGACGAATCATCAGGGTATTTTCGTCATACTGTGGTCCGTGCTGAAAGATTTTGCGCAGGTAGCGGCTGCTACCGGGGCGGTATCTCTGGTCTTTGGCTTATTTCCGGCGTTAAAACTTGCCGCTTTGCCGGTTATGAATGTCTTGCGCAATGAATAAAGGGAATTCAGATCGAAGGAGTGTTGACAATGGTGGAGGCTAATCAACGGCCAATCCTGGAGACGATCAATCTAAACAAGGCTTTTTATCTGGGAGAGGCTGTTTACGCGGTCAATAATGTGAATATCAAAGTGATGCCCGGTGAAATTGCGATCATCGTTGGTCCATCCGGCAGCGGCAAGAGTACGCTTTTGAGTTTATTGGGTGGCTTGGACCGACCAATTAGCGGAGATATCCTGATTCATGATCAATCGATCGTCAAGCTCAATGAGGATCAGCTGGCTTTGATGCGTCGAAAAAATATCGGCTATGTTTTTCAGTTTTTCAATTTGATCCCCCACTTAAGCGCCCTGGAAAACGTTGAACTGCCGATGTCGATTGCCAATATGAGCAAAAAAGACGCGCATGAGCGTGCCAAGTATCTTCTGGATGAAGTGGGCTTAACACCGCGGTCACACCACCGGCCGGATCAGCTTTCCGGTGGTGAACAGCAGCGGGTAGCCATTGCCCGTTCTCTGGCAAATCGGCCGGCTGTGGTTCTGGCGGATGAGCCGACCGGAAACCTGGATTCAAAAACAAGGGATTTGGTGATCGATCTGTTCTGCCGTTTCAATCGGACGGAAAATCAGACATTTGTGCTGATTACACATGATACCAGCCTGACACGCTATGCTCATAGGGTGATCACGATGCGGGACGGCAAAATCAATGCTATAGAGGTGCAGAATCCATGAGTTTCAGGCAATTCACATCCATAAGCAATCTTGCTTTCAAAAACATCGGTCGTTGGCGCTGGCGATTGATTACGATTTTTCTTTTAGTGGCAGGTTCGTTCAGTCTTTATGTTCTCTATAGCGGTATGCTGTCTGTCTCAGCGCAGGCCGGCATCTACCGAACCGAAACGCTGACCTTACCCTATGATTTGATGGTACTGCTGCCGGCAGGGGAAGAAGTGAAAGAGATTTCTGCTTTGCCCGCACCGAAGTTTAAACGTGAGATCTTAGCTTATGCAGAAGAAGCCGCTGCAGTTTCGGTTTATTCTAATCACGGCAAACAGGAAATCTTGGGTTTGAGGGAAAACAGTCGGTTTTTCCTTGACCAAAATAAAGAACTGCAAGGCCGTTGGCTGCAACAGAGCGGTGAAGTCGTGCTGCCGGCTGCGCTGGCCCGGTCAGAGCAGATTCAGCTGGGCGACAGCTTGTCTGTCTTCACGGTGGCAGAGGATGGGCGTCAGCGCTCTCTGAGCTTGACCGTAGTGGGGATTTTTACACCGAATTATCAGGAAGCGCAGCCTTTGGTCATGCAGAGTGATGTTTTGCGCTTAATGGCAAAACCATTGGCCAATCGGTTTATTGTCAATTATGATCGGGACGAGGCGGAGTTGCAGCACTTGGTGGAATGGATGCAGACCGCTTATCCGGATACGCCTTTTCTTTATGCAAACGTGCCAAGCGCGTTAGCGGACTCTTTACTGCAGCAAATTTTTGAACCGGGGCAATGGCTGCTCGTATTGATCTTCTTGTTTTTGGGTATCGGTGTTTTAACGGTTGCTTTGATGACTTTTTTGGAGAGAAGAAGAGAACTGGCGGTTCTCAAATCCATTGGCGTATCGAATAATCAAATTGTAATTTCTTTGGTGATCGAACAAGGCTCCGCCGGTATAGCGGGAATCCTGGCCGGGTTAATCATTGTTTTTCAGCTGAGCGGTTATATCAGTTGGTTCAGCCAGGTCGATATGGCAAATCTGCGCAGTTATATTTGGCAAAGCGCTTTGTTTACTGTCTTTGTCCTGGCTGCCGGTATCGCTTTCCCGACGGTTTTAGCCAGAGTCGCCACCGTCAATCAATTGCTCTTTGCGCGCAATATTCCCATTATCACGACAAGAATCAATCATCTGGCCAAACCCACCGGTTGGATCTTGTTGCGGGAAGCCAAAGAGAATCTGCATTTCCTGAAACTGGACATGGTGGATGGCCATTTGGAAGGAATCTGCCTGAAAAATGTCGGTGATATGGTAAAAAAAGGCGAAGTGATCGCGACAGAGGAAATGTATTTTGGGATGCGTTATCATGAGTGGCTTTCTCCGTGTGACGGAACCGTGGTGGAATACAATGTCAACAGCGGTTTGCTCGGTATCCAGCCTGCTGACGCCAAAACAGCGCATTTCCCCTATCCGGCATATTTCCTGGAGGATGAACTCCATCATCAGGAGCAAATGGAACGCGGCAGAGCAAAAGCCAGAGCGGAACAATCAGCCGGCAACGGCGGAAGCAGCAGCCGCTGACAACAAACGATCATTCGCAAACATTCCGGTCAGGAGGTCGCGAATGATCGTTTTTTTCGGGAAAGGAGCTGAAATAGCCGTAATCCGTACTGAATCGGCGGAGCATTACGGTAAGTAATTTCAAATAGACCTCTGACCCAAGGAGGAAAACAAGTCTGAAAATCGAATTATATAATTATATAAAGAAGACATTTACATTTCATCAATAATAAGGAGTGAAGGAAATGGGACTGTTTAGTAGATTATGGACCGTAATCAAAGGTTGGTTCGGTATCGGCGTCAGTTCATTCGAAGATCCCAACGTGATTCTGGAAGCAGCACAAAATGAATTGCGTGAAAAACAGAAAGCAGTCAAATCGCAGGCTGTGCAAGTGATACAACAGAAAAATCAAATTGAGATTATGCTGCGCAACGAAAAGCAGAAATTGGCCACCATGGATGCCCAAATCAAACAGGCATTACAGATGGGACGCGATGATTTAGCGGAGCAGGTCATGAAACAAATGATGACGGTTGAGGAAGTCGCCAAAACACTGCAGACACAGTATGATCAGGCCGTAGAAGCATCGGAATTGGTCAAACAACAGGTAAAAGCTTTTGAAGCGCAAGTGCAGGCTAAATATCGGGAAAAATTGCAATTGCAGACGCAATGGAAGCAGGCGCAGATTACAGAAAAACTGAATGAAGCGTTGAGCGGAATTTCCTTTGATACGACCAATGAAGCATGGGATCGTGCCAAAGAGAAAATTCAGGAAAAACAGGCCAGAGCCGATGCCCTTACCGAAATGGGTAAGATCAACTTGCAGAGTGAAATTCAGGATGTGCAGGATGAAGTGCAGAGTTTACAGGCCAAAGAACGCCTGACTAAGCTGAAAGCAGAACTTGGTTTGGAAAAACCGGTTGGTCAAATCGACTTGGAGAAAGCGGGTACACTGGAAGACCTGCAGGTAAAAGAACGTTTGGGGAAGATTAAACAGGAGATGGGACCCCAGTGATGAAAACACCGCCTGGATCATTTCGGGTAAAGCAGCTGCTGTTATCGCCTGTTTCGCTGCTGATCAGCGCGGTAACCATCGGACTTGCTTTTTTTGGAGTTCCGCAATCCGTTTGGTTCTTTGATATGCTGATTCCTGTATCCGGCCTGGTACTGGCAACCGGCAGCCTGTTGGAGCTGATTTATCTCGTGCGGACAGCCGCCTCACAGAAATTTAAGGATAAGCTACAAAAGGACTGGAGTCTGAAGAGTTTAAGTGCTTATCGGGAAAAGCTGCGGGCGGCTTCAAAAGATTATGAAAAACAGCGCAGCCGTGCCAATTATCAGCGCGTCCGCTTTGAGCGGGTTCGCAAATTGGAACGCGATATGTTTGATGATTTTACCCGTATGGAAGTATGGGACAACGATGTGGCCCAGGAAGTGCTGGCGCAGTCGCTCAAGGGCTTTTTGCGCTATTATGAATTGCTGAATCGGGATCAACGGATAGCTTCTTTATTGGAGAACTCAAATTTACAGCAAATACAGGATGAAATTGATCGTATGCAGCGTCAGGCCGTTAATGCTTCCAGTGCGGAAGCCGTCAATCAATATCAACGGGCAGTTAAATTTAAACAGCAGGAGTTGAAGTCTTTAGAGCGGATCCGGCAAAGCAGCATTTTGCTGCAGGCACATTTGGATACGCTGGAAAGTGCCTTGTCGAGTCTTAGAACAAGACTGGTCAATAGCACGGTCTGGGGAAATGACAGTGTTCGCTTTGAGTTGAGCAATCTGACGCAGGAATTGATGGCTCTGGAGAATGCTATGGAGGAACTGGAAGGAGTGGATTCTGCTGCGCAAGAAATTGAACGGGAATTAGTCTAACTTATCTGATCTTCCATATCATAGGTCTGTGACAAAACAAATGATTGCCAAGAACAAGACTGCGTTGTTTTTGGCTGATTTGTTTTGTTGCAGCCTTTTTTTAAAAAGAAGGAGTTGACACAATGAAGCGTGCCTTGATTTTCCTGGCAGGCGAGTTCGCCGGACTGCCGGCAGGTTTTTTTCGGCAGGCGAACGATTTCGTCATCGCAGCGGATGGCGGCTATGGGCACCTGCTGAACCTGCACTGGCAGCCTGATCTTCTCATAGGCGACTTTGATTCCTTTTTGCCGGAATGGCAGAATGAAGTCAAACAAAAAGCCATAGAGTGCTTGGTTTGGCCGACGGAAAAAGATATGACGGACAGTGAGCTGGCTTTACAATTGGCCAGCCAGCGTGGCTGCGGCAGCGCGATCGTTTTTGGCGGCTGGGGCGGCCTACGCATGGATCATGCCGTAGCGAATTTATTCTTACTCGCTGCTTTCCGACAGAAAGATTTTCCGATTATCTTCAGCCACGGCGCCCAACAGGCTTGCGTAATTTCCAATGAAACCTTACAATTGTATGGTGAGAAAGGGGATTATATTTCCCTGCTGCCCTGCACCGCCGTCGTAAGCGATGTGACGACCTGCGGAATGAAGTATCCTTTGAGTCGCCATAGCTTAAAAGCCGGGTCCAGCTTTGGTGTTTCGAATCAATTCAGCGGGGCAACTGCTTCGGTTCGCTGTGGGGAAGGAATGCTCTTGGTCATCTGGTTCGGAAAGTTACAATAATAATATTTTTGCTAGAATTGTATCATAGGAATATCAATAAAAAAACATAAATTACTAAAATGTAATATTTACGGGAAGGATAATCTTATGTTTTTCGAGAATGTACCAAGGATTCATTTGCAGAAAACTCCGGCACCGCCGGGACTTCTGCCGCGTCTTGGTGCATCAATCAGTTAGAGCCGCAGTTTTAGCTCAAACGGGATGATCAGAGGCGTGTCGGTCTTGGCGGCAACAAAATAGGGATCGGGAATTTTGATTAGGTGAAAAAAACAACGGATCGGCTTGCTTCCGGCAGCCGGCGGTTTGTTGCCCAATCACTATCGTTTGCCTGCCTAGGCAGCTGCGAAAGCGGAAATCGATTTTTTTTTTGAATTATGTCCCGAAACCAGACAAACTGGCAGAGTATCCGCTGCTGAATTATTTTTGGTGTGCAGTCAATTTTTAGCGGAACAATTTTCGAAGAGGAACGTCAAATTCAAATAGAACTCCGGCGGCAGCCCGGCGTAAACAGGGCAGAGGATCCTACAGGAGCGGGGATCCACGTTTCGGAACCTTGTGGTTCGGCGGCTGTGGCAGAAGAACGAAAGAACTATGCCGCGAGAGGGATATCCATTGGGAAGAGATCGTCATTGTCGGTTCAATGGCTATCACTGCGGCCGGTTTTGTTTACGGAACCGCTTTATCCGAAGCCGATTTCAGGTTTCCCTCATCGCAGCAGCATCTCCGCTGCAGGTAATGATTGGACGCAGTAAATATCCGGGAACAAGCAAAAATCATCTGCGCTCTAATGCTAAGGTTGAGGCTGGAAAAGGTGCCGGTTTTTTATGATCACTATTTTGGCAGCGGTGCGGCCGTCCCCAGCCGGAAAGCGACGCAGGCAATGCTTTTATCGGCTCGAAGGGAAGGCATTCTTATGGAAATAATTTACACCGTAAAAACGCTTTATGGTCTGCGCGGTTTGCTCGGCAAAGAAATTCTGCCGCAGGATGCGATCCGTTTTCTGTATACCGGCAGCATTGGTGTGCTGGGCAGTCAGGCCGGTTGTTTTCCTGGCTCGGAGCGAAATTGATTCTATGATGGCAAGGGGGAAAAAGGATGAGAAAATCAAAACGATTGATTGCGGTCATTCTTACCTTGTCTTTTTTAATCACTCTTTTACCGCAGCGGGTATTGGCTGCGACCAATGAAAAATTACTATTCCATAAACAGATCCTGCAAATCAGCAATACCGGTGTGGAAACCGCGACTGATGTCGTCGTGTGTATCCTGCTGACTCCGCTCGCTCTGCCAAGCTCACAGATCCAATTTGAAGAATTGATTGATCCCTCGCCGGAACGCATTGAAACGGATCTTTATGGCAATCGCTATGCCTATGTCACTTTCGCTCAATTGCTGCCGGGAGAGAGTGTTTCAGTAAGTATTAGAACCAATTTATGCAGTTTAAATTGGCTGACCAGTAAAAGCGATCTGGCTGATTTATCGCTGCTGCTCACAGGCAGCGGCGATAATTTGGTAAGGGCACCGGAATGGACGCTCTATTTACAGGATGAAGATTATATTGCCTGTTCCAACCCATATATGATCGCTTTGGCGCAGTCATTGACAGCGGGCGCAGCCAGTGATTATGAGAAAGCACAATTGATTTTTGATTATGTCAATACCGCTATGACCTATGATGAGTCGAGTGTTTACGCCCGTCAAGGCAGTTTATCGGCTTTATTCAATTTGCGGGGGGTATGTACTGATTTCGCCGCTTTTATGGTTGCGTTGCTGAGAGCGGTCAAAATACCGGCTCGCATCGTGGGTGGTTATTGGTTCAAAGAACCGGCTGAAATAGCGGATTTTCAGGTTTTTTCCGGGACTAATTTGGCGCATGCCTGGGTGGAGTTTTATCAGGAGGGGTTTGGTTGGGTACCGGCAGATCCGACTCAAATTTACTATATGAACGGAATCCGTTTGCCGGCCCGGCAGGCATTTGCCTCTTTTCCTACCTGGGGACATGTCGTTTATGGTTATGGTACGAATATGCAGACATACTCCGTCAAAGCCAATCATTTTGGCGGAGCAGTGTTGACAACGGCCAGCAGTGATGTTTTTTCTATCAAACAGGTTTTATTGGCGGATGAGATCAAAGTCTATTTGAATCGTGAGCATCGCGTTTATTTTGCGGATGCCGCTCCGTGGATTGCTGAAAACAATCGCACCTATATTCCGTTGCGTCCTCTCTTGGAAGCCATGGGTGTTTATGTCGAATGGCAGGCGGAAAATCAGCAGATTATAGCAATCTATCACAATTGCCGCATTGAACTGCAGCTCAACAGCAGCAGCATGAAAGTCAACGGCGAACTGCGAACCATCGACGCACCGGCCTATCTTGATCCGGTCAACGGACGTACGATGATCCCGCTCAGAGCGATCACGGAAGCATTTGGCGCTGCGGTACAATGGGACGCAAGAACCCGTTCGATCTTTATCGATTATTTTAATTTAGGGGGATAAGAAATTGGCAAGAAGCAAATTTCAGCTGGAGGATATGCATCGTATCAAAGCAGCCCTTGATTTGCAATGGACAGAAGATGGCAGATACGCCTACTATGTCTTACAGAAAACGGATTTAAAGCAGGAAAAAAATCTCACCGATCTCTGGCAGTTGGATCTGGTCTCGGGTCAGGAGCGGCCGTTGACCGGCAGCGGTAATAACCGGTTGCCGCGCCTTTCCCCGGATGCGACTCAACTGGCCTTTCTGTCCAGCCGGCAGGATAACGGCAATCGGATCTATATCCTGGACTTGGCTGCCGGCGGAGAAGCACGCTGCCTGTTTACAGCGGAAGCGGTTGAGGACTTTAGCTGGACGCCGGATGGTCAATCGATTGTCTATACGGCCGCCGTTTTTCCGTTTGATGAAGATTGGACTCCTTATGCGGGTGCTCCGGCCAAAGACGGAGC
Organism: Negativicutes bacterium; assembly: GCA_021372785.1. NCBI lineage: Bacteria > Bacillati > Bacillota > Negativicutes > Negativicutes bacterium. Next base: position 71,961 of record JAJFTT010000009.1, read on the forward strand.
CCGCCTGAAAGAGGCGACCAGGTTGGCTGCCAGCGGTGAGCAGGACAAAAGAGAGAAAAATGAAATCAACCGTGTGAAAGTGATCACACGGTTCCATTATCGCATGGACGGGGTTGGTTATTTTGGTCAGGCAAGAACGCACAATTTTATCATTCCCGTAGAGCAGAATATAAAAGAAGACTCAAAACCTACGGCACGGCAGCTTACATTTGGCGATTGGGATCACACTTTGGGTCAAATTTCCCCTTGCGGACAATGGCTTTGTGTCAGCGGCTGCCACTGTCAGGATCCGGAAATAGAGCATCGTGACGATTTATGGCTTTACCCCATCCGCGGCGGAGAGCCGGTCTTACTTTATCGCGCAGCCGGACCGAGCAAAGTCTTGTCCTGGAGCCCGGACGGCCGCTTTATTGCTTTTGCCGGACATCATAATACTTGGTTTGTTTCCAGCCGCACCGATGTCAACTTGCTGCCGGTATCCGCGTTTTTGCAGCAATTGGCGGGGGGGTTGGCGCCGGAGGCACTGACCCGGCAAAATGTGCTGAATCTGACGGCGGCATATGACCGTCCGTATGGAGCAGGCGGAGGTCCGGAACCCAGAGTAGCCGGCGGACGCACCAGCATGTGGCGCCAAAACGAGTTCTGTTTTATGCTGGGGGATCAGGGGGCAGGCGTCTTGTATCATTTTATCGAAGGGCATACGGAATGCCTATGGCGGCAGGAACAATGCAGTCTGCTGTCATTTGCCGTTTCCGATCTGGGTTTGCTGCTGTTGATCACCTCTCCTGATCAATTGGCGGAATGGTTCTGGCTGCAGCAAGGGGTGTTGCGTCAGGTAACCCATCATAACGATGCGCTGATGGCAGAACGTGAATTTGCCCATTGGCAGGCACGCAGCTTTGTCTCGGCAGAAGACGGTCAGCCGCTGCAGGGGTGGCTCTACTATCCGGCTCAGTTTGACCAAAGTAAGAAATATCCGCTCTTGCATTTGGTGCATGGCGGTCCGCACGGAGTTTTTGGACCTGCTTTTGAAATTGCCGCCCAGTACTTTGCCGCGCAAGGTTATTTCGTCCTCCTGATCAATCCCAGAGGTTCCATCACCTTTGGCGAAGAGTTCAGCCGCGTAATTGATCAAAACTGGGGTGACAGAGACTATGCCGATCTGTTGGCCGGTTTGGATGATGCTCTTGCCACCGGTTTTATTGACCCCGCTAACTGTTTTATGCATGGTTGGAGTTACGGCGGCTACATGGCGTGCTGGTTTGCAACCCAAACCAAACGTTACAAAGCAATTTGCGGCGGCGCTGTGGTCAGCAGCCTCTCTTTCGATTACGGTTTGGCGGATAACACAATGGCCAATGAATATGAGTACGGCGGTCAGCCATGGCAGGGCAAAGACAGTCAATTGGTCAAAAGTTCTCCGCTGAACTATGCCGGGCAGGTGGAAACCCCGCTTTTGTTACTGCATGGTGAGGACGATTTACGCTGCGGCATCGCCAACAGCGAAATATTCTACCAAGCTTTAAAGCGATTGGGCAAAGAAGTGGTAATGATCCGCTATCCCGGTGAATATCACGGTTTCAAACGGCCGCTGCACCAGCTCGATCGTTACGAACGGATCTTTGCCTGGTTTGAATATTATAAAAACAAAAAGGTATAGCAGGATATCAATTCGATGCCGGCTTGTGCAGCTCAGTCAGAGCCGCGTCAGCCGGTATTTTTTATGATGAGCGGGTCTTTCATGCCAGCCGGAAAAATATCAAGCTGACGAAAAAGGTTTTTGCGGGCCGAAGGAGAAATTAAGTACTTTGAGGATAACAGGATTAGGATTTTATGATAGAAAGGATCGGTTCATATGCACGATCATTTGATAATTGCCACCGCTTGTAACGGACAGATCAGGGCACTGGCGGCTGTTACCACCGGTTTAGTAGAGGAAGCGAGACAGCGGCATGACTGTTGGCCAACTGCGGCTGCGGTTTTAGGACGCAGTCTGACCGGTGGGTTGCTGCTGGGGGCTATTTTAAAAAAAGGACAGCGTCTTACTTTAAGAGTGCTGGGCGACGGTCCCTGCGGTGCGGTCGTTGTCGATGTGGATGATAGTTCCCATGTCAGGGGTTATCTGCAGGAGCCGCATGTGAATCTACCTGCGACAAGCGCCGGCAAATTGGATGTCGGCGGCGCTGTAGGCAAAGGTTTTTTGGCGATCAGTAAAGATTTGGGTTTCGGTGATCCCTATGTTGGGCAGGTACCTTTGCAAAACGGAGAAATCGCCACGGATTTAGCCTACTATTTCGCCGTTTCAGAACAAATCCCCTCGGCAGTTGGGCTGGGAGTACTGGTCAACCCGGACGGACAGGTCAAAACTGCCGGCGGGTATTTGCTGCAAATGCTGCCGGGAGCCGCACCGGATTTGGCCGAGATGCTGGAACAACGCCTGGCCGCAGCAGCGATGCCCACAGAATTGATTCAAGAGGTCGAAACTGCTGAAGCAATGCTGAAACGCTTCTTTTCGGCGGATGAGTTGACGATTTTGGAAACCAGAGAGGTTTATTACCAATGTAATTGCAGCAGGGAACGTCTGCAGCAGATTTTAATGAGTATCTCAGACGACGAACTACAGGAGATGACAGCAAAACAGGAACCGGTGGAAATGATTTGTCATTTCTGCCGAACAGCCTATTATTTTCAGCCGGAAGAAATCAGCGCCTTGCGCAAACGGAAGCAGGAAAAGCGGGACTCGAGATAAAAGTGAGGTGAGCCGTATGTCCAAACGACGTAAGACCAATGGTAACCGGAACTTTGACAGTATTATGGAAGTGAAACAAACTGTTTTTCCCAAACAAACGGTTGTGATTGGAAATCACCGTCCAACGAATCGCGATCGTACGAACGCCAAAGCAACCCTTGTCATGCAGCCAATCAATCCAGCCGATCAGGCAGACATCACGCTGCAGCAGGCAATGGAGTCTTATGCTGCATCCGGTGAAACAAAGCAATTTCTGCATCAATTGCAGCCGGAGAGCGCAAAAGTTTCTGTCTGGCCGGAAAGCGACGACGCTTCTGCGGCTTTTCTCAATCCGGAACAAACGCCGGCAGGTCCTGAAGATGCTATTTCAGCTGATGATTTGCAGCCGGAGCACACAAATGCAGAAATCGATAGCGCGGAAGAACAGCTTGCACTGCCCAGAGCAGAAGAAGCCTTCGCTGAGGAGAGTTTACTTTCGGAACAAATGTTGTTTTCTCTGCTGCATTTGCAGCAGGAAAACCGTATCCTGCTGCAAAGCAAGCAAAATGGAATCGAGCAGAAGTATCATAGATGGCTGCAGGAAGAAGCACGCCTGAAACTGCTCCATCGGGAGTATGAGCTCTTAATGGAGGAGGCAGAGCCGGAAGTTTACAGCAAGGCGGTGAGGGCCGGCGTGTCGATCTCCCGCGCGCTGCAGCAGATGCGCAGTGCACGGCAGAAAATGGAAACACAATTCCCCTGGCTGAAACGGAAAAATCAAACGGAAGAATCTGAAAAAAATGTAAATCCTGCCGCGGTGGCTGCAGAGCCTGCTTGTTCCGTCAATCAGGAAGCAGCAGCGAAACCAGAACCGTTTCAAGCGGAGAAGGATGATTTTTTGCGTTCTGATTTACCGCCGATGCCGATGGACAGTCGCCTGACCTTGCGCGGCGGTTCCGATGGCGGTCAACCGGGGGATAAGACTCCGGGCCGGCCGATGATAAATAATGTACCGCTCCTGATGGTGGACGATTCGGAATATACGGATTGGCATAATTATCTCTATCATCCAGCCAATACACCTGCTTCAACCGGAGGGCGCAGCCATGTGATTTTCAAAGCGGTAGCCGGCGGCAATGATAACGATGCGGCTTGCTATATGCTGGAAATGGTGCGTTATGGTAAACGAATTCTGATCGACGCCGGCATCCGGCTCTCTGGCCGCATTGAGCGTTTGCCGAATGTCCAAACAATACCAAAACCCGATTTGATCATCATCACACACGCACATTACAGCCAATGCGGCGCCTTACCGTATTTGGTGAAGCGTTGGCCGGATCTGCCGGTCTGGTGCAGTAAAGACTCCGAACCGATGATCGGAGCGATGCTTGATACCTTACTGCGGCCGGCAGAAGATCAGGACGACTATTTCATCGAAGCACCGGTTTACGAAGCGGCGGAGATCAAGGCAGTTCAACTGACAGTCAAAGAGATTGGAGTAAAATATTATCCGTTCCATGATGATTTATCAATTACGCTCTACGCTGCCGGTCATCTGCCCGGTGCAGTCAGTATTGCGGTGCAAGGTCAGGATGATTCTGTCTTTATTACCGCCGATTTTACAAAACACAAAGAAAAAACCGCTCTGGCTGCCGTGTGGCCTACGGAGAATTTCGATATCATGATTCTTAACATCACCAATGGGCAATTTCCTCATTTTGAACGGCAAGCTATGGAACAGGTGATGATCAGCAAGGTCAATGAGATTCTTAGCAACGGCGGCTGTGCTTTATTTCCTTGTGCCGAATTGGGGCGCGCCGAAAATTTTGCTTTCCTGTTCCGTCAGGCGATGACGGAAGGTAAATTGAAAAAGGTACCTCTCTATGCCGACGGCCGCTGCAATCAATTTTTTAAATTGATGGAAGAACATATGCAGACGGACGCGACCACAAAACCGCAGACGGGTTTTCTATACGCAGACAGTTTCCGCTGGTCGGTTACGCCCATTGATGAGACGAACCGGCAGAATGTTGCCAATCAGCCGTGCATTTTATTTGTCAATCCGGGCATGCTGACAGAAAAAGCGCCCGGTTTTACCTATCTATGCAAAATGATGAAAGATGATGTGTCCGCTGTCTTTCTGCCGACGGTGAGTGAAAGTTTGGTTGCTTTGGCGCCGCTTCTGGAAAAGCTGAGTAAAAAGCAACCAGGGAAAAAGAGTGAAATTCTATATTATCATTGGCCTTCTCATCCTGCTCAAGACGAACTGCTTGACGCAATTGAATACTTGCGTCCTCAGGTGGTTTTGTTGGTACACGGCAATGCGGAAGCACACAGAGCGATGCGCACCGCGATTCCAAGCAGTGTGATGCGGCGCAGTGTAACAACCGGGGAAACCATCCGCGTCAGACCGCAGGAAGAATAGAAGCAAAGAAAAGAAGGAGGTGATTGTTTTGCAATGCAGCCAAGTACGTTTGTTGATCCCGGCTTATGTAAAAAATGAATTGACTGTTTTGGAAAAATTGGAAGTAAAACAGCATTTCAGTCAGTGTCCGGTTTGCACCAGCCGAATGATCGCCTTGCAGACAGCCGCTCAATGCAGACAAAGCGTGAGAAGCGGGAAAACGACAACGGATTCTGATGGAATCACCGTCGCATCGGTCGATCCGGATGTCGGTGCGGCGACTCCTGAGGAACAGCCGGCATGGACGGCCGCAAAGGATGCAAATCAGGTACAAGAAATGGATATGGAAAAGGAAATGGAAGCAAACCGTCATCGCGAATCGGGCAGGGGGCAATCCGAGCGGCCACAACCTGAGGGAAAGCAGGAAATGACGGAAACTAAAAATGGAAAATCTGGATATCGACCTCAAAAAGCACGCAGAGGAGAACATACGGCAGAGCAAAAATTAAAAGCAGCTGGTATATTAATACCATATCCTGCTGCTTGTCTGAGCGGAACGAACGCAAGTCTGTCTGCGGCGCAAAAACGGGAACAAAAAATCAAAGAACCAGCGTTCCTGAAAAAAAATGAGCAACCGGATCAGGCTGCTTCTCCTGAATTGAACGGAGAAGACTTATTACGCATGCGTATGTTGGCAATGTTGGCGGAAGAAACAGCGAAATTACAGCAACAGGGGGAAGTCAATCGGCTGACCAGAATCGAAACGGTGGAGAATGCCGCGCCGCCGGAACAGAGCATGCCGGAGCCAACCCGGATTGCCGACAGAATAGAGGACGGAAGGCCGGCCGAGCACGCGAATTGGAGCGATGAGCCGGATCACAGTTGGCAAATGGAAACGGATACGAAGTTGACGACACCGGAAGAGCCGGACCAGAAGGCAGAAGCAATCCGGGCAGCGGATCCCATGGAGTCCCGGGAAGTAGAGCGCTGGCAGGACGATCCCAAACAGTATGTCGAAGTGCCTTATATCCATCCGGTGACCCGAGCTTCGGTTTCAAGAAAAGTACGCCGCACTTCGCCGGAGGGCCTGCTTTTTTTGCAGGAACAGGCTGAAAAACGGGAAGCCGAAGCAGCGATCCTGCGCGAAGAAGAAAAACAAAGAGCAGAAGAGAGAGAGGAGCAGCAGCGCAGACAGGACGAAGCGGAACAAGCTGCGCTCCTGCTGCAGGAAAGCGAACGTGCGATAAAACAAGGAACAGATGAAACTATCAATCCTGGCAAAGCTTCCGCCCGGACCGCCCGGTTGCGCCTCCTGTCGCAAATTGAAAAAGAAGCGGGTTTTGCCGATAACAGAACAGAAAAGAAACCTGTTACCATCAACAAAACGGCAAAACTATTACCTTTTTCGGAAAATTCCAAGCGTCAGGCTGCCTTTTTTCGCTTCCTCTGTGTGATTTTATTATTGCTTTCCCTGCTTTTGGCTTATGGCTGGTGGAAAGGCGCGGCGCATCCTTCGGCTGCCCTTGCGCCGGAGGGAGCAGAATTTACTGTTTGGCCGGAGACCGAAAATCCGCAGGTCAGACGTAGTGCGCTCAGCGTTCAGTGGATTTTATGATCAACGAAGAAGCCCGCAGCCAACGCATCCTGGCTCAATTGGAACGGCATTATCACAATGCGGTCTCTGATTTGAATTTTCAGAATGCCTATGAGCTGTTAGTTGCAGTCATTCTTTCAGCGCAATCGACCGATAAACAGGTCAATCAAGCTACAAAACTCCTTTTTGCCAAAGCCCCGGATGTGTTTGCACTGGCTGCTCTGACGGTTGAAGAAATTGAACAATTGACCAAAGGGGTCGGTTTATTCCGAAATAAAAGCAAAAATCTGGCGCAGATGGCGCGGCGGCTGATTGCAGATTATGAGGGAAAGGTTCCTGCGACCAGAGCGGATCTGGAAACTTTACCCGGAGTCGGCCGTAAAACAGCCAGTGTGGTTTTATCAATTGCCTTTGGAATACCGGCTTTGGCGGTGGATACCCATATTTTCCGGGTTGCCAATCGCATGGGATTGGCTGAGGCGAAAACACCACTGCAGACGGAAATGAGTTTATGTGCTTTGATCCCAAGAGAGAAATGGGGAGAGGCGCACCATTGGCTGATCCGGCATGGCCGAGTCTGCTGCAAAGCGAAAGCGCCTTGCTGTGCGGCATGCCCTGTCCGGCAGGATTGTCCGAAGATCTTAGAATGAGGGTGACAGGGATGAAAAAGCAAATTCAGCTGCCGGAGTTGTCGCAAATGGTGTCAGACCTTCTGCAGCAAGCGAAAGTGGCCAAGATTATATTCAGCGGTCCCAACCGAACCGCTGATTATCATAAACAGACCTTAATGCCTAAAAAAGGCAAAACGGGATTCTATTGGCAAGTGGAAGCGTCTGACGGTCAAAAGGTATTTCATACCAATTATTATCAAAGCGAGACAGCCGTACTCTGGCTGCAGCAGGCGACAAAGCAATACAAACAGGCGCAGATCTTGACAGCGGAGCAAGATTATCAGCTTTACTTTCAAAAGGAGGGTCTGATTCGCCTGAGTGGAAAGGCAGTACAACGGCCTATTCAGGCAGAGGAGCATAATCGCAGCAAAAATTATTTGCTGCGGGAGGGTGAACCGGTTGATTTTTTACTGGAATTGGGTATCATGACTGCCGGCGGTATGGTCAGTAAAGACCGATTTGATAAATTCAAACAAATTAACCGTTACTTGGAAATTGTGACAGATTGTTTACCCCGGCTGCCAAACGTAGGGACACTGCGCATCGTCGATTTTGGCTGCGGCAAATCTTATCTTACATTCGCACTTTATTGGCTCTTGGCAGAAAAAATGCAGCGCGAAGTGGAGATCATCGGGCTTGACTTAAAAACAGATGTGATCGAACATTGTGAAGCACTGGCGCGTAAGCTGCACTATACAGGTCTGCATTTTGAACAGGGAGACATTGCCGTTTGGCAAAATGATCGGCCGGTTGATCTGGTCGTATCGCTGCACGCCTGTGATACGGCCACGGATGCGGCCTTAACACAGGCAATTCTTTGGCAGGCAAAAGTCATTTTAGCAGTGCCTTGCTGCCAACATGAACTGGCAGCGCAGCTGCAGTCAGAAACACAGCTGGCAATGCTGCAGCATGGTATTCTGAGGGAGCGGCTGGCAAGTTTGCTGACCGATGCCCTGAGAGCAGCCGCTTTGGAAGTCTGCGGTTATACGACACAGGTCATGGAATTCATTGATCTGGAACATACTCCTAAAAATCTACTGATTAAAGCAATTAAATCACAAAAAACGACTGATTCTTCAAAAGCACGGTTGCAAATGAACCTTCTTATGCAGAGTTATGGCATCAAAGAATGGACCATGCTTAAACTTCTTGCGGAACATAACATTTACTTCAACGAACAATCATAATTACTCGATATCATTTTATATATCATATCATAAATCAAGGATAAGCCTTATTGTATGAGTAGATTTCATAAAAATCAAGTGATATTGTTGACGTTTTGCCAAAGATGAGCTACAATATAATTATCAAAAGGGCAGGAGGGAAATGCAATGTCGGAAGCAAGATTGAATTTAGATGATTTGGGAATTCATTATACCGGAGAAATATATCGCAACCTGACACCGGTCCAACTGGTTGAGCAATCCTTGAAACGGGGAGAAGGCGTCTTATCGGATACCGGAGCTTTAGCGGTAGAAACGGGTAAGTATACAGGACGTTCCCCCAAAGATAAATATATTGTGGATACGAAAGATGTGCATGATCAGATCGCCTGGGGCAGTATCAATATACCGATGGCAGAGGATCGTTATGATAAAATCTATCAGCGGTTAACCGCCTATTTAGAAAACCGTGATTTATTTGTCTTCGATGGTTTCGCCGGAGCGGATCGCAGCTATACCTTATCGATCCGTGTGATCAATGAATGCGCCTGGCAGAACCTATTTGTACATCAGCTGTTTATCCGTCCGACAGAAGCGGAATTAGCGGAGCACCGGGCTGAGTTTACGGTGATCTGCGCGCCTGGTTTCCGGGCTTGGCCGAAAAGTGACGGCACCAACAGCGAAGCTTTTATCATTGTGCATTTTGGCCGCAAACAAGTCATCATCGGCGGCAGTAATTATGCCGGGGAAGTGAAAAAATCTATCTTCTCGGCAATGAATTTTCTGCTGACGGATCAGCATGTGTGTCCGATGCACTGCTCTGCCAACATCGGCGAAAAAGGGGATGTAGCACTCTTCTTTGGTTTATCCGGCACTGGCAAGACAACATTGTCTGCCGACCCCAATCGCCGCTTGATTGGCGATGATGAACATGGCTGGTCACCCAATGGTATCTTCAATTTTGAAGGCGGCTGCTATGCCAAGTGTATCAATTTGAAAGAAGAGAACGAACCGCAGATTTGGAACGCAATCCGTTTTGGTTCCGTGGTGGAGAATGTCGTTTTGGATAAAAAGACACATCAACCGGATTACTGCAATGACAGCTTAACGGAAAACACACGCGCGGCCTATCCGATTCACTATATTCCGGGTGCGGTGATACCCTCGGTAGGCGGCCATCCCAAGACGATTTTCTTTTTGACCGCGGATGCTTTCGGTGTGATGCCTCCGATTGCCCGCCTGAATAAAGAACAGTCGATGTATTATTTCTTATCCGGTTACACATCGAAATTGGCCGGCACAGAAAGAGGAATTGTCGCACCGGAAGCTACCTTCAGTTCCTGTTTCGGAGCGCCTTTCCTGCCGCGCAGTCCCCATGTTTATGCCACCTTGTTGGGTGAACTGATCGAAACGCATCAAACCAGAGTCTATCTGCTGAATACCGGTTGGACCGGCGGACCTTATGGGGAAGGGCACCGTATTTCACTGAAATACACGCGGGCAATGGTAACGGCTGCTTTGAACGGGGAGCTCGATCAGGTAGCTTATGTCAATGATCCTGTTTTCAAGATCGATGTACCGCGCAGCTGTCCCAATGTGCCGGCAGAGCTTTTGAATCCGCGTCAAACATGGCAGGACCAAGACGCTTATGACCGTCAGGCCAAAAACTTGGTTGAGATGTTTGCAAAGAACTATGCTACACTCTAGTTTGTGCTGACGCCGTAGCGAAAATCAAAACAATCAAAAGAATAAGAAAGCTGTATCACTTGTCTGGTGAACAGCTTTTTTGTTGCATATATGTTACATCTTGATAAAATAGGAGTATTTATGCTTGACGATTTGGATTCTATATGCTATTTTTTATGAGTAATCTGCCAGGAGAATGGAAATAGATACCAGAAAGAGGTGATATTTTGATTCGCTTTCGAGAGATCGACCGGGAGAATCTGCAGCAGGTGATTCGGTTGAAGGTCATGGAAGAACAGAAGAGTTTTGTGGCCAGTAATCTGTTTTCCATTGCGGAAGCCAAAGCAGAGCCGGAATGTGTCCCCCTCGCAGTGTTTCACGATGAGACAGCCATTGGATTTGTCATGTATTGTTTAGAACCGCAGCAGAAAGAGTACTGGATCTATCGTGTCATGATCGATGAGAAATATCAGTCTCAGGGGTTTGGCCGCCGGGTCATGCAAATGCTGATCTACCGTATTCAGCAGGATCTGGCTTATCACAAGATTTATATCAGCTTTGCGCCGGATAACCTCAGGGCGAAATCGCTTTATGAGAGTTTGGGCTTCAAACCGGACGGGCGGCTGATCGACGGAGAGTTGATCTATCTCTTAACGTACTAACTTCCAGCGGATGAATCGTGATCGCATCATCCGCTGGTTCTTTTTCTACAATACGGTCGTTCAGATCATCAGTCTGACTCCCTTTTATGGCATACAGAATCTGTCGTTACGGATTTCGCAATTCGGTTGTAAAGCCGGATGCAATATCAACTTTCTTTTCTCTTTCCTTGAATCGGTCAATTTTGCATTTCCTTTGTGGTCTTCTTTCTGGTACTTTATTGTTGCCCGCTTTTATGAAATTGATGGCTTTACTGATCACCAGCTGTTGCTTTGTTTTGCTGTGGTATTGATCTCATTCTCTCCGGCGGAATGTGTTGCGCGCGGGTTCGATCGTTTTGCCGTCATGACTGGCATCGGCGAATTTGACCGTATCTTGGTGCGTCCCAGAAATGAAATCTTTCAGATTTTAGCGACCAAAATTGAACTGACGCGTTTGGGAAGATTATTGCAGGCGTCATCTTCACTTATGCGATTCCGGCAAGCAATGTAGTTTGGGATGCGGCGAGGCTCCTGCTGCTGAGCCAGATGGTTTTTTCCGGAACGGTTGTTTTCAGCCGCCTTTTCTGAATCAGTCGCAGCAATAACCCGCTCTTTGCATTGAGCCCTTGCCTGGCGCTTTTCTTTTTACTGCCCTGCTATGCTTTCTGGCGCTTTGGTCTGCGGCAATATAAGTCGACCGGATCATAGAATTTGACAAAGAAGAGAATCCGGTTATAATAAGAACAATCAATAATGAAATGAGCGGGTGAACGGATTTGAATTTTTTTCTTGGTCTGAAAGCGACTTACGGCTGGTGGCTGCCTCCTCTGATCGGGGCGGCCATCGGTTTAATTACCAACTGGCTGGCCATTCGGATGTTGTTCCGGCCGTATCGGGCCTATTATATCGGTAAATTGAAGATTCCGTTTACACCGGGTGTAATCCCCAGCCGGCGCACCGAAATCTCCGGCAAGGTTGGGCAAGTGGTCGCGCAGTATTTATTCAACGAAACCGAATTGAGCCGCACTTTTTTGGAACCATCGGTGCAAGACGGGATTGTCAATTTTCTCACGCTGCGCTGGCAGAGTCTCATGACATCAGATGCAACAGGGGAAACCTGGCTGCAGCAGTTGCCGGAGGAACGCAAAAGACAGTTAAAACAACAAATCGCGGAACAGCTGATCCGGCGCCTCGCTGAGGCAATAAAGCGGGAAGCCACTCAGGAACAAGGCAAACGTCTGCTGCAGGAACAATGGCGAAAAGTCTTGCAACAGTCGCCGCCGCCGCGTTTTTTCACTTCCGGCAGCAGCTGCCTCAGTGATTTCCTGGAAAATTGGCTGCAGCAGGATCATTTGCGTGAGACAGTGAAAGCCGCTCTGACGGAACGTTTTCAACTGCTGAGGCTGCAATGGCAGAATGACCAGACAACGCTTGCCGATCTGTTGGGTGATGACACCAGCCGCGAACTGATCCGGTTGTTGTTTGACCATCGTGCCAATTTAGCTTTGCTGCTGAAAGCAATCCTCTCCGATGCGGAGTTGTCCAAAGAACTGGCCCCGCTGGTCAAACGGCAATTGGAAAAGCAATGGCCGCTGAACATTTTAGGCGCTTTGATTAGTGAAGAACACATGCTGAAAATCATAACATCTCTGTTGGCGGATGCGGAAGTTTGGCTGGATCAGGATGAGAATCAGGCAATGCTGGCAGAGCGCTTAACGGGTGCTTTTCGTGATTTTGCGCAAAAACCGCTCACTGAACGGTTGCTGCGGCAAGACAGCCTGCTGACGGAAGAACGTCTGCAAACGGCGATTGATTCTCTTTGGCAGGGTTTGCGCAATACTGTCGACCGCAAGGCCATCAATCTTTGGTTGACCGGCAGCCTGGTGTCCCTGCAGGGCTGCAGCTGGCAGCAGCTGGCAGAACGATTCGGCGCGCAGGACCGTCTGGAAAATGTACCGGCTCTGCTCTGGCAGATACTGGAACGGGAAATCGAGAGTGAAGAGCGTCAGCAGCAAATCGGGCTTTTTCTGCAGGAACAGATTGATTTGCTGCTGCAGAAACCCTTCCGTGAATTCCTGAATGGTTGGCAGCCACAGCAAAGTCAGTGGCAAAAAGCAGCACAGTGGCTGCAGCAGTCTGCCGTGAAAATACTGCCCGAACTGCTGCCTGCTTTGAATGTCAATCGCATGGTGGAGCGCAGACTGAATGAATTCCCGCTCGCAGAGATTGAGCAGCTGATCATTCATATTGCGGGCAAAGAATTATCCGCCATCACTTGGTTTGGCGCTTTGCTTGGCTTTTTGATTGGCAGCCTGCAGTTGGTGATTTAGTCTTCAGATCGATAAAAATCCGGTACAAGATCCTTGTGGCAGCGACTCGCAGGCCGAGGCTGTTTTAGAGGAACTTGTCCGGATTTTTTTTGATCCAGGTGTTTTGAATTACTTTCTGGCAGCTAAGATCTCTTCGGAAAGGGCCATGAATTCATCGATGTCAGACAGGGAAAGATCGATGGCTGTCTGCCAGAATTCCTTTTTGGTCAGATCGGCCTGGAGATACTGCATCGCCAACTGCTCTACCGTCATCACACCGGTGTGCTGGAGTAATTCGATGTAGGTGTCTTCAAAGCCGCTGCCGACTTGTTTTGCTTTGGCATAGATACCGGTGGCAAAGAAGAAGCCGAAGGTGTAGGGGAAGTTATAGAAAGGAACACTGGTGCCATGAAAATGACCTTTGGACAACCAGAAGGTAGGATGCCAGACATCGAGCATATTTTCATAGGCGGTTTTTTGCGCATTCAGCATCATCTGGTTCAGTTCGGCAGCGGAAAGCGGACCTTTTTTGCGCGCTTGACAGAAATTGTCTTCAAAGAGATAGCGGCAATGGATATTCAGCATTTCACTGGCAGCTTGTTCAATCTTGGCAGCCAATAAGGCTAATTTCTCTTCCCCGCTCTTGGCATGACGAATGGCCGCTTCCGCAACCACCAGTTCGTTCAGGTTAGAGGCGGTTTCTGCCAGGCACATGCCAACGTTTTGGTTGAATGCCGGCAGATCTTTCATCGCTTCATTATGGAAGGCGTGTCCCAGTTCATGCGCGATGGTTGTGGCATGCTCGAGATTACCGGAGTAGGTAGAGAAGATACGACTTTCTTTCAGGATCGGCAAGGCGGAACAAAAAGCACCGGCCCCTTTGTCGGCTCGATTCTCCGCTTCCACCCAGCGGTTAAGAAAAGCTTTTTTGGCAAAGGCAGCTAATTTTGGACTGAAGCCCTGAAATTGTTCAAGAATGAAATTTGCCGCTTCGGTATAGGTGGCTTTTTGGCCGCCTGCACCGATCGGCGAATAAAAGTCATGCCAGCAGAGCCGATCGGCTGCCATCAGCCGCTGCTTTTGTTTATAATAAGTCACGAGTCTCGTTTTGTTCTCTGAAATTGTCTGCCACATCATATCTACGGTTGCTTTGGAGATGCGGTTCATCTCCAGCGGCTCTTTCATATAATCCCAACCACGGGCTTCATATAAATTTAAACGGAAACCCATCATAGAATTGAGTTCCTGGGCGCCAAGATCGGCCAGATCCTGCCAGGCAGCCTCCCATTTTGGCATTAATTGTTCGCGCAGGTTGCGATCCGGATCATTCAGCCGATTGTAGGCTTGTCCTGCGGAAAGCACGGTTTTACTGCCATCGTTTTCTATCAGAGTAATCTTTACCCGGGCGACCAAGCGCTCATACATACTGCCCCAGGCTTTATAACCATCAGAAGCCAGCTTGCTGATCAGGTTTTCCTGTTCCGGCGGCAGTTTATCCGCTGCCTGGCGGCGCATTTCGTTCAGGACAAACTGATAAGGCTGGAAAGTAGGGGTCAGTAGCAAAGCCTGCCACTGCTCGTCTGTTTCTGCCAAAATCAATTGATTGAGCAACGTTAAAACCTGTTCGAATTGGCCGGAGAGACTGAAAAAACGGCCAAAAAGCATTCGCGCCTTGACATCCGTTGTGTCCGCCGCATTGAGAAATTCCAGGAAAGCGGCTGCTTGGATAAAGCGATGGGCCAGAGTCTGGATTTCCTGGAATCGTTCTGCCCAAACCGCTTCGTTGGGTTCTCTATATTGATTCATTTTCGTGATTGCAGCGGTCAATTCTTTATTCAGTGCGGTAAGCTCAGCTGCCAATTGCGGGGAGTCACTGCCGCCGGGAAAAATCGGCTCCAGATCCCAGACGGGATTCAAATCTTTCAGCATCCAATCAACTCCTCTCTTTGTTGCTTGATTGAGAAACAACCTTTTCAAATCATTTTTTCAGTCAGCATCATAAATTCATCATAGTCGGCCAAGACGGCATCAATCGCCTGCTGCCAGAATTCGCTGCCGGTCAGATCGACACCTAAATGCCGCCGGGCCAATTCTTCTACGCTAAGCCGACCGGTGTCCTGCAGCAAATCAATGTATTGATCTTCGAAAGCCGGTCCCAATTGCAAGGCTTTGGCGTAAATACCGGCAGAGAAGAGAAAGCCAAAGGTATAGGGAAAGTTATAGAAGGGAACACCGGTACTGTAAAAGTGCAGCTTGGAAGCCCAGAAGCGGGGATGATAACCATCCAGAGCACCGGCATACGCCTGCTTTTGAGCGGTTACCATCAGTTCGTTCAAACGGCTGACGGCTACTTCACCTTTTTCACGTTCCGTATAAAAGGATTTTTCAAAGAGAAAGCGCGCTTCAATATTCATTAAGAGAGAAACGGCACGATGCAGCTTACTTTCAATCAGAGAAAGCTTTTCCGCTGCCGATTTGGCAGCCTCTACCGAAGCGTTGGCAACAATCATTTCACCCATGGTCGAAGCGGTTTCGGCCACAATCATGGCATAGGATTTGGTCATCGGAGCCATATCTTTCATGACCCAGCCATGATAACCGTGACCCAATTCATGCGCGACGGTTGCCATGTTGCCCATCGTACCGGAGAATGTCACAAAAATACGCGATTGTTTTGCTTCCGAGAAACCGGAACAGAAACCACCCATCCGCTTGCCGGGACGGTCTTCCGATTCAATCCAGCTTTGCTGAAAGGCCATCGTGGCGAAATCGGCCATTTTCGGACTGAATTTGCGGAAGTTGTCGGTGATAAATTCCGCTGCTTCTTCAAAAGAGACTTTGGTTTGCTCGCCGCCGATCGGTGCATCCACATCGTTCCAGTTCAATTTTTCCACGCCGAGCAGTTGCTTTTTACGCTGCAGATAAGCGACCAGTTTTGCTTTATTGGCATCAATCGTCTGCCACATGCTGTCGAGTGTTTGGCGCTGCATGCGATTATAGCTAACCGGTTCCTGCAGAAAATCATGCCAGCCACGGTGTTGGTAAAGATTGAGCCGATAGCCGGCCAATTGATTGAGGGTATGGCCGATGTTTTCTTCGGCGCTTTGCCAGGCGTTTTCCCAAACCTCCATAAGATATTGACGGACGCTTGGGTCGGCATCGGACAGGCGGTTCTGCAGCTGACCCATCGAAAGTTCCTGTTCCTTCCCATTGAGCGTGACTTTGACTTTCAAGGCGGAAGCAAGCATGGTATAAAGACTGCCCCAGCCATGATAACCGTTGACAGCCAAAGAGTTATTCAGGGATTCCAATTCTTTGCTCATCAGGGTTTTTGATTTTTCCCGACGTTCATTTAAATTCCAGGCAATTTCTTTCAGAGCATCCATATTCAGAAGCAGCTGCCATTCGGCATCCGACATAGCCAGGAATTGCGCATTCAGTTCGGTGTTGATATTGGCCAGCACGGCACTGAGCTGACGGATTTTTCCACTCATCTGGCGCGCGGCAAGATCGGCTGATTTTGCTGCGCTGTGACAATTGGCAAAGGCGCCGGCGTAAGAAGTGCGGCTGATCAAATCCTGCAGTGTTTGCAAGCGGGGGACCCATTCGCCGGGATCGGAGACCGGCAGATTGGCCTGCGGCTGGAAAGCTGCCAAATCCGATTCCAATTTGCTGACATATTCAAGAAAAGGTGCCGCACCACAACCGCCCGGAAAGAAAATATCCAGATCCCAGGTCCTGCTTAAATTTTGAAATTTACTCATCTATTTTCTCCTCTCATTCTTTTTGATTTTTCGGATAACCTGTCTTGAAAATTCGCTAAAGCAAATGTAGAATCCTGTTTTTTTAGAAAATAATTTCTTTTTATTCGGGTTGAAACTGCACGGAAAATAAAAAGCGATTCCGGCTTGGAGTAACCGGAACCGCTGCGCAGGTGCTTGCCATAGGGATTTGCCGCAAATGTGTTCAAGTAGCAAAGATAAACCAAAGTTGGCTGAAAAGATCATCGGTCCGGCTTGAAAAACACTTACAGGCTGCCGGTATTGCGGACGGCGAACCACGGATTGCCGGGCTGACCCGCTTTTCCGTCAGGAGAACGGCGTTTGGAACATATACTTTGAACAAATACTTTGAACAAATACTTTGATCTGTCCTTTTGAGCGACCGGATTTCGGTACCGAAACGATGTCTTCTGCCGTTTGAACTGCTTTTCCCTTTTCCCGTTGGTGATCAATTGAATTTGCGTGTCCCGCAGCATAAAATTTGCGTTGCGGCTGCGCTTACCGCAGTGTCCGATCACGGTCCCGCCATAACCGTCAGCCTGCTGATAATCAGGAACCGTTTCGTAATCCGGGACACCCTACAAATGTTGACCATCAAGATCCGGGTTCACCAATATTGGTATCGCAGTGTCACACGGCAGCGATTGCAGATAAGAGACCACCTTTGTACCATTGCGGATCGGCGGTGCGCGGACCTGCTTTGCCGGGGCTCTTATTTACCGTAGGTGTTGAGCCAGTCCAAAATCTGAGCCAAGCGGTGCACCTTATGCCAGGGTTTTCCGTTGCGGCTCATGCCATGGAATTCGTTGGGGTAAGTCACAAAACGGACCGCTGTTTTATTCAGGTATTTCAGCGCCGCAAAATACATTTGACCCTGCTCAAAAGGACAGCGTAAGTCGCCTTCCTGCACTTCGATCAGGATGGGAGTGATTACATTATCGACATAACTGTAGGGAGATTGCTGCTTATAAGCCTTGTCATCTTCCCAAGGTGCCACCATGTCAAAGCGCCGCAGCCAAGCCCAATTGCCATCCGATGTGCCGCACATAGCGCCCCAATGAATGACTGGCCGGCTGCAGATGGCTGCTTTAAATTTCTCGGTATGTCCGACGATCCAGGCGGTCATAAAGCCGCCATAAGAGCCACCGGCGACCGAAACGCGTTTTTCGTCGATCCATTTATGGCGGCGCAAAGCCCGCTTGCGAACGGATAGGATATCTTCGTAATCACGTTTGCCCCATTCCTTGGCAATGACGGTGGAAAATTCTTCACCATACCCTTGCGAACCTCTGGGATTGCTGAAAATGATGCCAAAACCGTTTGCGGCAGTGAGTTGGAATTCAAAGAAGAATGCATTGGCATACATGCACATTGGACCGCCATGAATTTCCAAAACAGCGGGATAAAGATGGCCGGCAGTAAAATCGGCAGGTTTCATTACCCATAGATCAACTTCCGGGGATTTACGGGTCGCCCGCGCTTTCATTTTTTCCGGTGCGGACAGTTGTATTTCTTCCAGCCAAGCGTGATTGACATCAGTCAGGCGCTTTTCTCTATGACGGATATTTTCCTGTTCTACATCAAAAAAATACACATCGGCCGGATTGGTAAATTCAGTGGCCGCAAAGGCAATCTTGCGGCAATTGGCACTCAAGGAGTAGCTGAAAATAGTCCGTTCTCCGGCCACAACCGGTTCGATTTTTTGCGTATCAACGAAAATCTTATAAAGAGAGACATTGCCTTTGTCACTGACCGGCAGATAGACGGACTTAGCGCCCCAACCCCAAACCAGAGGCATCGAGCCGTTCAGAGGAAGGTCGCATAAGGAGATATTGGTAAAAGTGCGGTCAAAAAAGGAGACACACTGCTCCGGTTCGCCGCCGCGTATCGGTATCAAATACAACAGGATATTACCGCCGATCGTATCGGATTTCGAGGCGGTAAATGCAATACGATCTCCTTTGGGACTATATGCCGCCTGATTTACTTCCAGATCTTTGCATACCAAGTAACGTACTCTGGCTTCTTCCATGTTATACTCATATAAATAGCTGGACCAGGCATTACGCCCCCAATCATCATCCTGTCGGCTGGTGAAGAGAATATGGCGACCGGTCGCATCGATATCACAAAGTTGATAGACAAATTGCGGCCCTTTGGTCAGCTGCACTGGATTTTCATTCTTCAGCTGGTAGACCAGCTGCGGTCTGCGGGCGGTTAAGTAACCGACACCGTCCATTTTATAATAAAGATGATCGATAATTTTAACGTCTTCGGTGTATTTGGTATAATCATCCGTTGGTTCCTCTTTGGCATCCTCTTTTTCGATCCCTTTTTCATTCAGGTTGGCAGTATAGACAAAGCCATTACCGTCAGGCAACCAACGGAAATCACTGATACCACCTTTGATGGTGGTGAATTGGGTTGCTTCACCGCATTGTACAGGTAAAATCCAGATTTGCATGGATCCGCTGCGGCGCGAAAGGAATGCCAATTCAGCACCATTCGGGCTGAAACGGGGTTTTGTGTCAAATGGTCCCGAAGTTAGTCGGAAAGGTTCTCCGCCGTCAGTCTTTACACCAAAAAGAGAAGATTCCACACGATTCTCTTTGGCATTGGTTGTCATGAAGAGATAAGCGATCCAATCCCCTTCCGGAGAAATTTGCGGATCGCCGGTGAGCTGAATTGACAACAGGTCCTCTCTCAATAGTAACCTTTTCTGCATAATCCTGCCTCCCTTTCTAAAATCATAGATCTACATTCGATTGCTTTTCAGAAAATTCCTTCTTTTTCTGTTGTAAAACAAGCAAAAAATAAATTTTAGAGCTGAATTATTTCAAGATTATCGAGAGAGCGGCAGCTAATTATTGCTTTTTGCGCAAGAGACTCAAGTCGTCTTTTGTGACAGCTTTCAGCAACACTAAGCAAAAGAGATAGACTATCATACCAATCCCTGCCTGCACCAGCAAAGACAGGAAGGCGCCGGCATTTTGCAGCCACGCTGTCTGCTGCAGTAAGACAAGAGTTAAAAACATCACCGTTGTGCTGAGCAAAGGCTTAAAAAACATCGATCTCCAGAGTAGGATATTACCAACTTGGTTTTCTACCTGCCAGAGATTGAGCAGGGCTGCAACCAGAAAGCCAATGCCGGTCGCAATCGCCGCGCCGTGCAAACCAAAAATAGGAATCAAAAACCAATTGCCCAGACATTTTACCGCAGCGCCTAAAAACATATGACGGACCGGTTGAACAGAATAACCCATACCTTGTAAAATACCGGAACTGACTTGCTGCAGGGCAATAAAAACTAAACCGAAGACCAAGCTGCGCAATACATCCGCGGTAGAGGAACCCATGCGCAAAACCGCAGCAAGCGCAGGTGCGACCAGCCACATGCCGGCAGCAGCAGGCAAAGCAAACAGTAAGGTCAGTTTCAGACCGCCCTGGGTTTGCTGCTGCAGCTGCTTGGTATCATGTAGCGCATGCGCTTCGGCAATGGCGGGCACCAGGGTGACGAACAGGGAGCTGGTGAGAATGGTTGGTAAGGTTACCAGGCTCATTGCATTATTAGCGAAGACGCCGTAGGCTGAAGTCGCAGCGGAAAGGGTAGCCCCGGCAGCCTGCAGGCGGTTGGCAATCAGGAGAGAATCTGAGAGCAGAAAAAGCGGCAATCCCATTCCGGCCAGACTGATCGGTATGGCATAGTTCAAAATACGGCGGACTATTTTTTTATTGGCTATTTTGTGCTGTGGCTTCAGCACAACCGGAGACAGGCGGCGCGTTTTATTGAACAGGTGGCGCAGAAAAAGAGAAGCGGCGATCGCACCGCCGGCACCACCCAGAGTAGCACCTGCGGCAGCATATTGTAAACCATAAGGCAGCAAGATCCAGGCGGCGGTCAACATCACAATCACCCGAAAACATTGTTCAATGATTTGGGAATAAGCGTTGGGCTTCATGTTTTGCAGACCCTGAAAATAACCGCGGTAGATTGCCTGGAAGGATGTGATCAGGGCAGTCGGTGCCAAAACACAATAAGAGAGCAAAGCTCTCATATCCTGATGCACAAAACGCGCCATGGGATAAGCCATGATCAAGAGCAGCAGCATGCCGGCGGTTCCCAGGCTAAGACTCAGACGCATTCCCAGACGAAAGACGCGCCGGGCGTGATAGAGATCATGATAAGCCATGTATTCGGCTACCAATTTGGAGATTGCAACATTGAATCCTACTGATGAGAAGGAGAGAACGATGGCGAAAAAAGGGTAGGGAAAATTATAGATACCGACCCCTTCTTCACCAATCAGCCAGAGCAAGAAAATTTTGGAAAATACTCCAATCACCTGACTGATCAGACCTGCTAAGGTCAGGATGAAGGCTCCCGTTAGGAAGGATTGTTTTTCCTGTGCCAGGGCCGTTTTTTCTCTCATGCCATTCACTTCCTATTGGTTTCATCGATGATAGTATGTGCAATCATTTTAACTGAATTGCAGGGGTTTGTCTATGGATTCGCGAAAAGAAATGTATACAGAGGATTGGAATACGAGAGACAAGGAGAATGAATGCAAACGGAAGACAGAAAAGCACTGGATTGCTGCCAGCCAGACTGGGATTTTCTGGAGGGCAGGTCTGTCAGCTATGCCCTGGCTTTGGAGCTGGATCAGCCAATAGAACTGACCGTCGGCCGAAAGGGAACCTATGCAGTAGCGGCAGGCAGTTATTTGTATGTCGGCAGCGCCAGGCGAAACGCAAAACATCGTTTGCGTCGGCATTGGCAGGGAGACGGACGCTTAAAATGGCATATCGACTATCTGCGCCGCGAAGCGCGCTGCTGTGGAATCTGGTTATTTGATTGCGAAGTCCTTGCCGAATGCGAACTGGCTGCGCTGATTGCCGCCGAGCAAGAAATCACAATCCCCATTGCCCGCTTTGGCGCTTCAGACTGTCACTGTCCGGCACATCTTTTTGGAGGAGCGGGAATGAACCAAATTTCTACCTTCCTGCAGAATTTAGCGGGTTTCTTCTATTCTTATCAAACAAAAGTAACAGAAAACGAAACATGATTTAAAGAAGGGGACAGAGAAAATGTTGAATCCTAAATTGATGCATATCTTCGGTCGACGCAGTATTCGCCGCTATACCGGTGAAGCAATCCCGCGTGAAATGCTGGAACAAATGCTGCAGGCTGGCATGTCCGCTCCGTCGGCGTCCAATCATCGTCCCTGGCATGTTACGGTGATTACCAATCGGCAGTTGCTCAATCAATTGGCCGATGCCAATCCCTTTGGCAAAATGCTGCCGAACGCCGCTGCCGCTTTTTTGGTCAGTGGCGACAGCCGCCGTATGTATGTCGGAGAAGCCAGAGATTTTTGGGTGGAAGATTGTGCCGCTCTGACAGAGAATATTCTGTTGGCGGCCCATGCGCTCGGTTATGGTGCGGTGTGGATCGGCCAGCATCCTTTGGTCAAGCGCAAACAGGCGGATAAAGTAATCCTAAATTTGCCGGATTATTTGGAGCCGATGAGTTTGATTGCAGTCGGTGTTCCCGCCGAAAGCAAAGAAGCACGCACGCAGTATGAAGCGGAACAGGTGCTTTGGAAAGAATAAAAGCAGCAAGACGAGGAATTTGCCCGGGACGCAGGGCATAACCTGCGCCGTCCCGGCGCGCAGGACAGGCATTGCTGCCACAAGCAGCATTTGTGCCTGCAACTGCTCGTTCCCCGAAAAAAAACGGTTCCGGACTTGTCCGGAACCGTTTTATTATAAAGTCGTCAGCAACTCGGCCAGTGTACGCCCGATCACCGTGCGCGGCAGAATTACCGGCAAATGGGTGGCTTGCTGCACGATGCGCTTTTCCGCTCTGCCAAAGCCGAGACAGTCGAGTAAAATCAGACGGGCACCGGCAGCCTGCAGCTCTTTGGCTGCTCCGGCAAAATCACTGCTCTTATCGTAAGGGTTGGCTGCGGCCAAAACAGGCGTCAGGCCAATCTGCCGCCATTGCCGGCGGACCTGTGCAATTTGCGATTCCAATGGAGTCAGCACCCCAAAGGGTAACTGATTACTGGCGGTGATGCCCTCTACCAGGCGGTATAATAAAGGTTCCGCCGCCAGAAAAGGTACGGCGGCATTCAATTTCGGCAAATCACCCGTGCAGAGCAAAACTAGACAATTGGCGCCGCGTTCCAATAACCAATCAACGCAGCTCTGCAGCCGATTTAACGTTAAATCGCGTGATATCGTAACCGATCTGCCATCGCGCAGGCGCGAGATCAGCAGAGGCTGACCATCGGCAGGCGCCAGCTCCTGAATTTGCCGGACGTTCAAACCGTCCAGAGCACCGCGTTCAAGAATCTGACAATCCGGCGGCAGCAAGGGCAGCAGTTCCGGTGTAATATCACTGCGGGGACTTTGACCGACGGTAATCAAACCGATCTTAGGCATGCTTTTCTCCTTTAGTATTGGTTGATCCATTTTTGGATCTGTACAAAATCATGGCTGTGTGCCAGGGCTAAGCTGAGCAGAACACGGGCTTTTTGCGGGTTCAGGTTATCGCCGGTGAGCTGCCCTTGGCGGTTCGCTTCTGCATTGGCGGGGCCAACCAAACCGGCGCCGGTTCGGCTGCAGACCAGAACGGCCACGCCCGCTTCGGCGGCGGTATTTAAAGAGGCATGCATACTCTGCGTGATGGCGCCGGCGCCGGCTGCCGCTACCACAATCCCTTTGGCGCCGGCCGCCCGAAAAGCATCCACCGCGGTTCCGTCCGCCATGATATAGACATAAGCGATGTCCACTCGCGGCAATTCGCTGATTTGGCTGACATCAAATGCGGTATCAACGGTGTGCAGCCGGGTGGGCTGCTGATAATAGCAGACTCTGTCGCCGCGGATAAAACCGAGCGGTCCGCTGTAATGGCTCTGAAAGGTTTCCACTTTATTGGCGTTTGTTTTGGTCACGCTGCGGGCAAAATGGATCTCGTCGTTTAAAAAGACGAGTACCCCTTTCCCGCAGGATTCGGCACAGGCAGCTATTTTCACGGCGTTCAGCAGATTGAGCGGCCCGTCGGCCGAAAGAGCGGTTGCCGGCCGCATGGAACCAACCAGCACGACCGGACGCCGGTCTTTGACGGTTAAATTCAAAAAATAAGCCGTTTCTTCCAGGGTATCGGTACCATGCGTCACGACCACGCCGGCAAGTTCAGCATCTTCGGCAAAGCGGGTATTGATGATCTGCGCCAGACGCAGCCAATCCTGATGCGTCAGGGCGATCGAGCCGACATTGGCGAACTGCAATCCTTCAATTGCAGCAGCATCCGCAAGCTGCGGTATGCTTTCAATCAAATCGGCGATGCTGATTTCACCCGGTTTATAACCGACTGTTTTGCCCGGGTTGCCACGGCCGGCAATGGTGCCGCCGGTGGCGATAATTAAGACTCTTGCTAATTTTTGTGAGATGATCAGTCACTCCTCTTCTTGTTCTTTCTTTCTATCTATGCTCTATAGATGAATCGCTTGCAGACTGCTCTGCCGCAGCCCGCAGTTTATTTTACGATAGCTGCCCGCGCAATAACGGAAATTCTTTTAACTGAGGAAACTTTTGAACCAGGAAAACAGCCATAGGAGGGCTAGCAGCAGCGGCTGGTGCGCCAGATAAAGGAAGAGGGAGTGCTGCCCCATCCATTGCAGCCAAAGAGTATGCGGCAAAGGAGCCAGCCGCGAGCGGCGCTCTGCATAATAGCGCCGAGCCAGCAAAATACCCAAGGCATAATAACCTAAATTCGGGAAAATAGCAAAATAATCTGTTGAACTGAAATCGGCAGTCAGCAATCCCAAAGGGAAGAGCCAGGGGATGCTGACTCTGCATTGGGAAAAATAGAAACCCAAGGTGAAAAAAAGCAGAATAAAACCCGCTAACTGCGGCGAATTGAGCTTTTTCAACAGCGGCGTCAACAGCATGGCGCAAGCCAAGAAATGCAGCGTACCGAAACGGACATAAGCCTGATAATCGACAAGCCAAGTGACTAAGCTGACCAGGAGCGCCAAGACTCCGGTCTGCAAACCCCGTTGGATGGTATGCCGGCTAAAATGACTGCTGATCCCGGAAAGGATAAAAAACAGTATGGCTCCCTGAAAGGGCAGCCAAAGCCAAGGGCTGTTCAAATCGATCGGGTAAGCGTAAAACCAGTGCAGATCATAGAGTAAATGGCAAAAAACCATATTGCAAATCGCAATCCCGCGCAGGGCGTCGATCTCCCAGATTCTGTTTTTTTGGCTGTCTGCCATTTGAAAAAAAGAGCTGATGCCAGTTTTTTTCTCTGACATACCGGCTTCACTCCTTTGCCTTGTCGTCTGAGATTGATTTCGTCTTTGTTGCAAAATAATCCTTCTGCTCCCACTGAAAAACAGGGGGAAAGAAGGAATTCATTCGGGAAAATGAGAAGAGAAGTAACAATTAAGAAAAGGAGGATGAATCATATGCAATCAGTAGTCATTAAAAACGCGCGCATCTACACCATGGCTCAACAAGGTATCGTCAAAGGCGAAATGCTCTTAACCGATGGTAAAATCGCTGCCGTGGCGGCAACAGTCCAGGTTCCGGCCGGCGCCAGAGTAATCAATGCGAAAAACCACATCGTAACGCCGGGTTTGATTGATGCACACTGTCATATCGGGATGATAGAAGATGCCATCGGTTTTGAAGGGAACGACGTCAATGAGGCAACCAATCCCAACACCGCCCAAGTCCGTGGTATTGATGGATTCAATCCGATGGACCGGATGGTCAAAGAAGCCCTTGCCGGTGGTGTGATCAGTGTCGCGACCGGACCAGGATCCGCCAATGTGCTGGGCGGCACCTTCTTTGCTGCCAAATTACATGGTGATTGTGTGGATGAGATGATCATCAAGGATCCGATTGCCATGAAATGCGCTTTCGGCGAAAATCCGAAGCGGGTTTACAGCGGTCAAAAGAAAATGCCGGCTACCCGGATGGGAACGGCGGCAGTGATTCGGGAAGCCCTGGTGGCTGCCACCAACTATCTGAATAAACTGGAACAGGCAGAGAAAGAAGGGAAACCGGCGCCGGACCGTAATCTGCAATCCGAAGCACTGATCCCGGTCTTAAAACGTGAAATACCCTTAAAGGCGCATGCTCACCGCGCCGATGATATTTTTACCGCCATTCGGATTGCCAGAGAATTCAATGTTAAGCTGACACTCGATCATTGCACCGAAGGTCACCTGATTGCAGGACACCTGGCTAAATTAGGCTTACCTGCGATTGTCGGTCCCAGCTTTGGCGCGCGCACTAAATTTGAATTAAAAGAAAAAGGCTTCAATACACCGGGCGTCCTGACCAAAGCCGGTGTGAAAGTAGCCATCTGTACAGATTCTCCTGTCGTACCTCTGGAAAGTTTGCCTTTGATGGCCGGCATGGCTGTCGCGGAAGGTTTGGACGAAATGGAAGCCTTCAAAGCCATCACGATCAATGCAGCCGAGATTATCGGCATCGATCATCTGGTCGGTTCTTTGGAAGTCGGTAAAGATGCAGACGTAGTAATTTGGAATAAGCACCCCTTTGAAAACGGCGCCAAACCCAGCTATGTCATCGTCAACGGCGAAGTGGTGATCGGCTAATCGCGAGGCCAAAGGAGTGTTTGCATGAGTACTTTATTGATCCGCAATGCGAAATTGGTGACGATGACGAGTGCCGGTGTGATCAAAGGTGATTTGTTGCTGCTGGACGGGAAAATCGCAGCGATCGGCGAGGCTCTGCCGTTGCCGCTGGGCGCCAAAGAAATCAACGCCCACGGACATCTGGTAACCCCCGGTTTGATCGATGCGCACTGCCATTTGGGATTAGAAGAAGATGCCATCGGTTTTGAAGGCGCTGACGGCAACGAAGCGACCAGCCCCAATACGGCGCAAGTGCGCGGTATCGACGGATATACACCGACCGACCGCACGGTGCGAGAAGCGTTGGCGGGCGGCGTAACCATGGTGGCGACCGGTCCGGGCTCTGCCAATGTGCTCGGCGGCAGCTTTTTTGTCGTCAAAACATATGGGGATTGTGTCGATGAGGCTGTGGTGATGAACCCGGCTGCGATGAAATGCGCCTTTGGTGAAAACCCCAAACGTGTTTACAGCAGCCGTCAGATGATACCGTCCACCCGTTTGGGTACAGCCGCTGTCCTGCGGGAAGCGCTGGCTGCGGCGGTCGATTATGATCGGAAAATTGAACTGGCCAAGCAAGAGGCGAAACCGGCGCCGGAGCGCAATCTGAAATTAGAGGCTTTACTGCCGGTCATTCACCGTGAAATTCCCTTGAAGGCGCATGCGCATCGTGCCGATGATATCCTGACCGCCATCCGAATCGCTCAGGAATTCAATGTTAAACTGACGCTCGATCATTGTACAGAGGGCCATCTGATGCCGGAACGTTTGGCCGAATTGGGGTATCCCGCCATCGTCGGTCCCAGTTTTGGCAGCCGCACCAAAGCCGAATTAGCCAATAAAAGTTTTACCACGCCGGCTGTTTTAAATAAAGCCGGGGTCAAAGTGGCGATTTGTACGGATTCACCCGTGCTGCCGCAGGAATCATTGCCTTTGTTGGCCGGCATGGCCTGTGCAGCGGGGTTGCCGGAAATGGAAGCGCTGAAAGCCATTACACTCTATCCGGCGCAGATCCTCGGGCTGGACGATCGTTTCGGTTCCCTGGAAGTTGGCAAAGAAGCGGATCTGGTGATTTGGCAGCGGCATCCCTTTGCCACCGGTGCCAAACCCAGCCATGTGATTTTGAACGGTGAAATTGTAGTCGAACAATAAAAAATCCAGATAGGCTGTCTCGGCATTTGAGACAGCCTATCTGATTATCATTTGGATTGAGGTGACGCTCTCTGCGGGTTGTAGAATTGACGCATGTGTTAACGGCCGAACTGACCGTCTATCCCGGCACGCCGCAGCCGCTGCTTCGGCAGGTGAATACCATAGAAGACGATTATTTCCGGCAAACAGCGCTGACTTTATATTCTCATCACGGCACCCATATGGATGCGCCTGCGCATATTTTCCTCAACGGCAAAACGCTGGACCAATTCCCACCGGAGCGTTTTTTGGGATCCGCTGCGGTAGTGGACGGCAGCAGATTGCCGGCAGACAGCATCCTCAGCCTAAGCGAAATGCTGGATTTGCAGCCATTGGCAGAACAAGCTGAGTTTGTTTTACTGCATACCGGTTGGAGCCGCTATTGGGGTAGCGCGCAATATAACAACCACTATCCCAGCATCAGTCCGGAAATTGCGCAATGGCTGGTGCAACAAGGCAAAAAAGGATTTGGTGTGGATACCACTTCGGTTGATCGGATTGATTCCCTCGTCAATCACCGGATCCTTTTAGAAAAAGAAATTTTGATCATCGAGAACCTGAGCGACTTACAGCGGTTAGGGCGGCAGCTGCTGCGGTTTTATGCCCTGCCGCTGCATTACCTTGCCTCGGATGGTGCGCCGGTCCGGGCTATCGCGATTTGTGGGGAAGAGAACAGCCAATGAAATCACTGAAAAGTTTAGCATGCGCCGATTGTCGCTTCAGCACCGGTTTGTTCAGCACCTGGCACGGGCGCCTGGTTTTTGCCCTCAGTCAGCCTGCCTATTGGCAAAACGAAGCGGATGGCAGCGTTGTGATTCACTGTATCGGCATTGGCGGCGGCCTGGAAGGAACGGAAAATTTCAATCAGGCAGTCGCACGGGAAGCGATCGAAGAAGCCGGCGCTGCAGTTGATTTGAAAGAACCGCCGCAGGGTACAACCTTGTATTTATCACCCGGTCAACAGCTGCAATCAATCAGCGGACCTTGGAGCGACAGTCAGCCGGCGCCGCTCTTTTTATGGCAAAAACAATGGATTGTGCGTAAACCGGGTCAGGAACCTTATTTTCGTACCTGGTTCACCCCCGTTTATTGGGGAGAATTTCAGACAGAGCCACTGGCTTCCATGGAGAATCTGGCCATCATTCAAGTTCCTGCCGCTTTGTTTCCCAGCCTTCTGCAGCCCCGGCTGCTGACGCAATTGGAACAGGCGGGTCTTCTCTTGCAGGGACATGATTTGCCGTCGAGAGAGAAGATTAAAATCGGTTTATCCGGGACGGCCTATTACTTAGCGGAGTATTGGACTCACCTACAAAATCTTGTCACATTTTAATATGAGCTAACGACCCACAACTTGAACAGCACGATTATACGAGTTTTCAGAGACGTGTCAACCGCCCGCCGTTCATCCAGTCAG
>JAJFTT010000010.1 GCA_021372785.1 Negativicutes bacterium
AGCTGAAACCAATCCACAGCATCCCTTACAGTGTAGCACAAAGACCTTGGAGTGGGTCTCAAAACTACTACTATATAATACGAAGAGCTGCAGCAAAATCTAAATTTTGCTGCAGCTTCTGCTTAATGATTGAACACTTGTCTTATTTAATGATTCCCATTTCGCGGCCGACTTTGGCGAATTTCTCCAAAGCATATTCCAGATCGGCTTTTTCATGCGCGGCGGAGATCATCACGCGGATGCGGGCTTTGCCCTGCGGTACGGTTGGGAAGCCAATCGCGCTGGCGAAAACATCTTCGGCAAGTAATCTTTTGCTGAATTCGTGCGCGATACTGGCCTCACCCAGCATAACCGGAGTGATGGGTGTTGCGGAATGGCCGGTATCAAAGCCTAATTTTTGCATTTCAGCTTTAAAGAAACGGCCGTTGTCCCATAATTTATCGACCAAATCGGTATTTTCGCTTAAAATGTGAATGGCTTCCAATGTAGCAGCTACGTCGGCAGCAGGCAAAGCGGAAGAGAAGAGGAACGGACGGGCTTTCTGCTTCAGATAGTCAATCAGAACAGCGGAGCCGGCAATAAAGCCGCCGACTGTGCCAAGCGCCTTGGAGAAAGTGCCAATTTCAACATCGCAGCGGCCATGCAGTTTGAAGTGGTCAACAATACCGCGGCCGCCTTCACCCAGAACGCCTTCGCCATGAGCATCATCCACCATAGACATGGCACCGTATTTTTCACATAATTCCACGATTTTTGGCAGATCGGCTACATCACCATCCATGGAGAAGACGCCGTCGGTGATGACCAAAACACGGCCGTCATTTTCGCCTTTGAGCAATTCTTCTAATGACTGCATATCGCAATGTTTGAATACTTTAATTTTCGCGCCGGAAAGGCGGGCGCCGTCAATAATGGAAGCATGATTTAATTCATCGGAAAGAATCGTATCGCCTTTGCCAACCAGAGGAGCAATGACCGCCTGGTTCGCTACAAAGCCGCCTTGTAAGGTCAGCGCAGCTTCCACATGTTTGAATTTCGCTACTTCCTGATCCAGCTGAATGTGAATCGCTTGCGTGCCGGCAATGGAACGGACCGCGCCGGGACCTACGCCGAATTTGTCGATCGCGTTTTTGGCAGCCTTGTTCATTCGCGGATTGTTGGCTAAACCCAGGTAGTTATTGGCGCACATATTCAGGACTCGTTTGCCATTAATTTGAATCCAGGCGCCTTGTGCAGATTCGATCGTTTTGATATTGTTATACAGACCGGATGCTTTTAACTCTTCTGTTCTCTCCAACAGATACCTTTGATTCTCTTTCATGAAAATGCCTCCTCCATCAATTCAGGGAACCCGAAAAGCGGTCCCCCATCACTTAATCTAACAATCAATATTTTTCTCCTTTTTCACAGGATAATCCTTCCCAAGCGGCAAGAATTCCTGAGCAATTATTAAAACATTCTGGACAATTTCGTCAGGGTACGTCATAATGGTCCCGTAGAAAGGGTGAGGAGCATGCGTATTGTCTTGGCTGCGCTGAACAGTCAATTTGTTCATACGGCGCTGGGCATTCGCTATTTACGGGAAGCCTTAAGGCGGCAGCCGGCGTTTGATGCCTGGGAAATCTCTTGTGCGGAATTCACCATCAACGATCATTGGCCGCAAATTGCCGCTGAGATCCAGGAAATGCACCCGGATTTGGTTGGCTTTTCCTGTTATATTTGGAACATCAAAGAAACAATTCCCATTGCGAGACGCTTGAAGCAATTTAATCCGCGCCGTATCATCCTGTTCGGAGGGCCGGAAGCGACCTATCGCGCGGAAGAACTCGTCTGCAGTTATGCCTGGCTGGACGGAGTCGTGGCGGGAGAAGCGGAGGAGACGCTGCCGTTGCTGTTGCGGCGGTTGGCCGGGGGAGCCGCGGTCACTGACGTGCCGGGTTTTGTGACGCGCGGCGGCAGTCGGAGCGCCCCGGTTTTGATCCCGCAGCTGAACGATCTGCAGCAAATACCGTTTCCCTATACCCAAGCAGAGTTATCCGGCCAAAGGGAGCGGATCTTTTATTACGAATCCAGCCGCGGCTGTCCTTATGCCTGCCAATATTGCCTCTCTTCGGTAGAAAAAGGCGTCAGAGCCTTGCCGCTGCAGCGCGTCTTTGATGATTTACACGCGTTTATCAGCGCCGGTGTGCATCAGGTGAAATTCGTTGACCGCACCTTTAATGCCAACCGGGTCCGAGCGCGCCGGATTTGGCAGTTCTTAATCGAGGAAGCCGGCAGCTTGCCAATCAATTTTCATTTCGAGCTGGCAGCCGATCTCCTGGGCGAAGCGGATGTTGAACTCCTGCGGCAGGCTCCGCAGGGTTTGTTTCAATTTGAAATCGGCATTCAAAGCACCAACCGCCAAACGTTGAGCTATGTGCAGCGTCCCATGGATTTCAGCCAAATCAGCGATTTTGTGCGAGCCATGCGGCAGCTAGGCACGATTCATCTTCATTTGGATTTAATCGCCGGGCTGCCGGGGGAAGGCTGGCAGAGTTTTGCGCAGTCTTTCGATGATGTCTATGCCCTGGGTGCGGAATATCTGCAGCTGGGTTTCTTAAAACTGCTGCCCGGCACCGGCTTACAGCGGGACGCTGCCCAATATGGCATCGTCGCCGACAGTGAAGCGCCCTATGAAGTGCTCAGAACCAACTGGCTCGGCTGCGACGAACTGCTGCGCCTGCACCGCATAGAAGAGCTGCTGCAGCGTTATGGCAATTCCGGGCGCTATCAGCAGACGCTGCACCGCTTTTTACAGCAATTCAGATCGCCCTTTGCTTGTTATGCGGCGATGGAAGAATTTTGGCGGCAGCAAAATTGGTTTGGCCGTCCGGCCCGGGAAGCTGTTTATTGGCAGCGTTTCTGGCAATTCATTTGTCTTGTGCTGCAGCAGGAGACGGAAAAAGCAAATTTATTTGCTTTACTGAAATTTGATTTTTGTTTGGCTTATAAAGACGATGATTTTCCCATGCCGGCCATGAAACAAAGCCTGACGGAGACAGAAAAAGAGCGTGTCTACCGTTATCTGGCAGCTGCTGACTGGAGCACACAGATGCCGGAGTTTGTGGGGTTATCGGCAAAAGAAATCAGGAAAAAAATCCGGGTTGAAGTTTTTAATCACTCTATGCAGCAGCTGCTGCAGCCGCAATCCGTGACGGCAGCGTCCGGTCAGCCGGTGATTCTGCTGTTTGCCTGGCAGCCCTGGCTGCGTGGCGGTCAAAAAAAACTCTGGTGGGAATTGCCGGATGAAAAATCAGAGACAACTTGCTGATTTTTTGCTTTTTCAAACAAGCGGAAGGAATTGCGCACAGAAAAAGAGAAAATTTACTTTCAGCAAAAGCCGGCAACGCAGGAGAGATCAGCTGAAAAATTCGCAGCCGGCTGGCTTTCTGAATGGTGAAAGAAAGAGAGGGAATTTTATGATGAATGCATTGCAGATTACACCTCGTGTCGCCTCGGTGGGAGTATTGCATCCCACCCTACGCATTTTTGATGCTTTTGTGCCGGCTGCCAGCGGTACCAGTTACAATAGTTTTTTAATCCGGGGCAGTGAAAAAATAGCCCTGATCGATGGAGTACATCAGAATTTCAGCGAGATTCAGCTGGAAAAGATCCAAAGTGTCGTCGATCTGACGAAAGTCGATTATCTGATTGTCCAACATGCCGAACCGGATCATTCCGGTTCCATTCAAAAACTGTTGGCAGCGGCGCCGCAAATTCAAATCATTGCCACCAGATCGGCCGGACTCTTTTTAAAAGCGCAATTGAACCGGGAACTTCCGCTGCAGATCGCGGCGGACGGAGAAACGCTGTCCTTGGGTGATCGGACGCTGCGTTTTATCCACAGCCCGTTTTGGCATTGGCCGGATACTCTGTTTACCTATCTGGAAGAAGAGCAGCTGCTCTTTTCCTGTGACGGCTTCGGCTGCCATTATGCGGAAGAAACCATGACCGATGAGCGCTCCGGCGATTTTTGGCCGGAGTTTGTCAGCTATTATACGCACATCATGCGCCCGTTTGCCGATAAAATCATCACAGGCTGTGAAAAAGTGCGTCAGTTGGAATTAAAGATGATCTGTCCCAGCCACGGACCCGTGCTGACAAAGGATCTCGAACGCTACATTCAGGCCTATGAAGACTGGAGCCGCGCAGCGCTGGCCAAAGAAAAGACGGTGGCCGTGATTTACATCTCCGTTTATGGCAACACCAAGAAAATGGCGGAAATTGTTGCCGCTGCCATCTCGGAAAGAGGCGTAAAATGCAAACTGCTGCAGGCAACCAAGCTGGATTTGCTGCAATGCCAGGCGGAACTGGAAACGGTGCAGGGCATTCTCTTTGGTTCTCCCACCATCAACGGCGACGCTTTGGCGCCGATTTGGAACGTAATCAGCGCAACACCGTTGCTGGCCAATCGCGGCAAAATAACGGCCGCCTGTTTTGGCTCCTTTGGCTGGAGCGGAGAAGCCTGCGGACAACTCACGGAGCGCCTCAAAGGGCTGCGCTATAAATTGCCGCTCGCGCCGTATAAAGTGAATTTTACGCCGACCGCGGAGGATGAAAGCAAACTGAAAGAATGGGCGCAAGCCTTTGTCGCGGCACTCTAACGGCTGCGCAGGGGTCAGCTTTTGGTCCTGCCGCATCAGAGAGAAACCGGCAGAAGAGAAGATTCGATCGGGCCGGCAGGAGAGACTACCGGCGGATGAGGGGGAACGGTCATGCGCGTAGGCAAATTAACACCAACGGAATTGGAACAGAACGTGTTTCGCCATTTAACCGAACGGCGTGCGGAAGTACTTTCGCGCTCCGGCTTGGGTGAGGATTCCACGATTTTTGATTTTGGCGGACAGTGCTGTGTGATGTCCACCGATCCGATCACCGGAGCGGTGGAGGATGCGGGGTGGTTAGCGGTACATATTTCCGCCAATGATGTTGCTTCAAACGGCGCAGAACCGGTTTGCTGTTTATTGACGATCCTGGCGCCTGCCGATTGTGCGATGACGGAAATCGACCGGGTGATGCGGGATGCCGCCCGGGCGGCACAGGAACTCGGGATTGAAATCAGCGGCGGGCACACCGAACTGACGGCGGCGGTCAATCAAATGGTGCTTTCTTCGACTGTGGTCGGCAAGGTCGAGCGCAGCCGAATCATCAGAAGCGGCGGCGCCATGGCCGGTGATGATATTGTGGTAACGAAAACCATCGGGTTAGAGGGAACCTCTATTTTAGCCAAAGACTCAGCGTCGTCCTTGCTGCAGTGGTTCCCGGCCGATTTGCTTGATACCGCTGCCCAACTGGGCAAACGGATCAGTGTGGTCCCCGAAGGCCGCATCGCCGCCGCTTTTGGCGTGCATGCCATGCATGACATGACCGAAGGTGGTTTGCTTGGCGCTGTTTATGAAATGGCGTCAGGCGCCGGCAAAGGTTTTTGGCTGGAAGCGGCAGCAGTGCCGCTGCATCCGGCTACCCTACAATTCTGCCGGCAGCTGCAGCTGAACCCTTTGCGTTTGATCGCCAGCGGCAGCATGCTGATTGCGACAGAGCGTGGAGCGGCGTTGGTGCAACAGCTGGCGGCAGCGGGAATTGCTGCCGCTGTGATCGGAAAATTCACGGCCGAACCGAAAAAAGTCCTGATCCGGCCTGAAGGCAGCGCGATCGTGGCGCCTCCGGAGGGAGACGAATTATGGCGGGCTTTGGCATTTCTGGGCAAAAGCTGCATAAATTGACGATCCTTGTTCAATGAAAGAGAAAATAACGAAAAAACAGTTCCGTGGCAGGTTGACAACCTGCTAACGAATTGTCATGGACTTTTCATCGAAAAAACGAAACCCTTGCGACGTATCAAAGCGTTGCAAGGGTTTAATTCATAATAAACAAGCAATGAAGGTATCCCACTTTTTTATGTCGATCATGATGACTTGGTTAAGGATAACCAGAATTTGTACCTGGACGACAAGACAATACTCAGCAAAATCACGCTGATTCATCCCAATAAAACTACGAGATAGCCTACTAAAGTTATATGAGTGCTACTCAAAGGCGTTTGTATTCACAAAAGCCACTCCGTTTTTTGTAGTCCGAGATACATTAACCAATATAATGCCCACAAGAGACGAGGGAAATAGAAAGAAGTATAATATCTATCTTACTGGTTCATCTTTCGCGTGATCGCTGCATTTCCAAAGCGACATCGGATGGTTTTTTATTCTTTCCAGAATTTCCACGTTGGTAAACAACAGTTCAGGCCGATATTCTTTCTTACGGAAGGTGTCCAGAAAATTTAGTTCAGACTCTGTTGGAACAAGCAACTGTTTGAGATAAAGGAGAACTTGGTGCTGTACCACCTCCAGACTAAAAGAAGCATTATTCCGCAAAACAGGCAGCAAATCCGTCTTGATTTTGGATTGAGGTAGATTAATGATATTACTGAAATTAAATTTTTTTGGTACCATGTCGGAACCTATAGCACTGTAAAACAGGATGCATTTCCGTAAAAGTGACTGCTCAGATTCATCAAATAAACTATATTTCAGCATATTGGATACATCATAAAGATCGCGCGGGGCAGTACGATTCAGAAGCGCTACGATTTTAGATGCAAATATCTCAAGCGGGGCGACACTAAGCACTGTCATTTCTGTGTCTAACCAAGGAAGCTTGGAAGCTTAATATTTCTTTGAGATAACGGCAGGATATGGCAGCGAAGCATATAATTGATTTCTATTTTTAGGTTATCTTTCATGGAACCGGCATTCAGATATTCATAAACAAATGAATCCAAAGCGTAGTAATTCTTTGATTTTGGACTCAGCGTGTATTGGACAGCCTCCATGTATTTTCCAATACGGTTCGTGATTTGTTGTCGCATCGACAGCATTTCATCCCTTGAAGAATTTTCAGCCATGTCCAAGTCGATGTCTACAGACAAACGGGGCAGATCAAAAATGGTCAGATTGATGGCTGTCCCGCCTTTTAACGCGAGGCTATTAGCCAGTAACGGATCTGTTGCCATATAACGCAGAATATCCCCCAAACGCAGAATTTTCTCAAAGGTATCCCAGACAAATCCGAGTTTCTTTGCCTGTCTGCCAAGAGAAATCCGGTCAAATTGCATCATAATCCGATACCCCCTTGTTTATGATGTTCTGGATTGAGTCTGGTGCATATAGCTTCCATTTTTCATGCCAGGTCATTCCGTCCCGATTTTTCATCAGATACTGTTTGCTGTTTGAGATATGTTTCTGACATTCAGAAAAAAAGCTGTCTGGCAGACCGAGTGATGAGTTGAGTGCCTCGAGAATATAGCCGCATTTCTGATATAGAAATCCGTTCTGGTATAAAGCCAAAACTTGCAGTAGTTTTGTTTGATTCAAAGAAGGTATCAGTGCAAAGCAGCGAAGGGTTTCTTCAAGTCCACCGATTTTTTCTAGATCCGCAATGCTGTCAACAACTGTGCGTTCCAGATCGGTGACGCGAACATTTCCGCTTTGAACGACATGTGCATCGGTCCTCTGTGCGACACGATGGTAGCTGATGCCATTATAGGTAAAATCCGGAAAACGGCTGTTTGTAGTAACATAAGTTACGTAGAATACTTGATTGGAATAACCAAATAACTCTAAGGCACTATGATGAGAGATGCAGGCATCAGGAAACAAACTTGCGCCGATTTGATAGCGTGAACAAATGGGCTGTTTTGTTTCAAGGCTGATAACAACATATAAGTCGCGGTGCACACGTTCAATATAGCCTTTTTGCAGATACTCTCGTATCGTTGAAGCGGCGGTTGCATCACAACCGAGCATTCCGGCCAGTTTACTGCGGGAAAAACAACCAAATTCAATGAGCTTTTCATAATGCTTCACAACGCAAACCTCCTCTTCATATGTTCTCATTTTAGCACATAAAGATGTAAATTTCAATCTTTTCTTGCACTTTCTAAAAACAATAGCGCAAAATTGAAAAAAGGATTATGTGATCCTTGGTGAAGTAACCTCATAGAGTATACCTACTGCGGAGCTTTTTTTTTAAAAATATTTTTTTATGATGAAGGAATTTTTGCTTCATCATGGAATATAGGGGTAAGAGTGGGGCAAAGTGGGGAAATGTGTGGAATAAGGAGGCGGCGTCGTGTTTTTAGGAACCTATCAGCATGCACTGGACGAAAAATCGCGCCTGAGCATACCCTCCCGTTTCCGTGAGGGGCTGGGCAATCATTTCATTGCCACCTTGGGTTTAGACAAAGCGATTTTCCTTTATCCGATGACAGAATGGGTGAAAATCGAGGATAAACTGCGCAGCCTGCCAATTACAAGTTCGGATGCGCGCGCCTTCAGCCGCGTTTTCTTTTCCGGTGCCGTCGAATGCGAACCGGATAAGCAAGGCAGAATTCTTTTGCCGCCCACCTTGAAAAAACATGCCAATTTGGAAAAAGAAGCCGTCCTTTTGGGGGTTTCTTCCCGCGTGGAAATTTGGAGCCTAACGGAATGGGAACACTACCAAAGTCAGGCGGTTTCGGTTTATGAACAAACCGCAGAACATTTGGAAAGACTGGTATCCATGTAATCAGCAGCAGGGAGGAGGGATGATCTTGCGGCAATTCCGGCACAGCAGTGTTTTGCTTCAGGAAGTATTGTCAGGACTGTCACCCCATCCCGGCGGCATTTATCTCGACTGCACCCTGGGCGGCGGCGGTCACAGCGAAGCAATTTTAGAACAACTGCAGGGAGATGGCCTTGTGATTGGTTTGGATCAGGATCCCGGTGCGCTGGAGGCCGCCGGGCAACGGTTGCGGCAATACGGCAGCCTGTTTCGCCCGCTGCAAGCCAACTTCAGGAATCTTGATCGTGTTTTACAGGAGAATCAAATTACTTTGCTGGACGGCGCTTTATTTGATTTGGGCGTTTCGTCACCGCAGCTCGATGTCAAAGAACGCGGTTTTACTTTCCGGGAAAATGCGCCGCTTGATATGCGCATGGATCCGTCGGCAACTCTCACCGCCACTCAGCTGCTGGCGGATTCTTCGGAAGCCGAGCTGCGAAAAATCTTTTACGAGTATGGCGAAGAGCGCTGGAGTGCCAGAATCGCACAGTTCATTGTCGCAGAACGGCAAAAAAGGCCGATTGAAAGCTCGGATCAACTGGTGGAGATCATCAAAGCAGCGGTTCCGGCGTCTGTCCGCCGCGAGGATGGCAATGAGACGCGCAGAATCTTCCAGGCCCTGCGCATTGCCGTCAATGATGAACTGAACGCGCTGAAAATCGGCCTGAAAAAAGCGATCGACGCGCTGCGGCCGCAGGGTGTGATCGCGGTGATTACGTTTCATTCTCTGGAAGACAGAATCGTCAAAGATTTATTTCGGGAATTGGTCAACCCCTGTATCTGTCCGGCCAAACTGCCGGTCTGCGTCTGCGGACGCCAACCGATGCTGGAATTGGTTAACACGAAACCGATTTTACCCAAAGCAGAAGAGCTGCAGGAAAATCCAAGATCGCACAGCGCCAAGCTGCGCCTCGCCAGAAGATTAGCGACACCCATCATTGACTGCAAGGAGGATAGATAAAATGACATCAGCAAAACGCGCCATCATCGAGATACCGGAGATTCAGCCGGAAGAACTGATTGAACAGCAGCCGCTTAGAAAAGAAAATGTGATTGCATTTCCCCGGCAAAAACCCAAACCGCTGCCGGAAACAGTCAACCTGCCTTTGGCCAGATCGATCATTCTTTTTATCTGCGCTTTTGTGCTGGCAGGCTTCATCTCCTCCACACGTTCGGCTTATTTATACAGTATTTCACAGGCAATCGAAGCGGAACAGAGCGAAATCACAACGATGCAAAATCAGAACGAGATGCTGCGCATCAAAATCTATCAGGCTTCCTCTCTGGAAACTATCGAACAAAGGGCCATCGGACTGGGTTTTCATAAACCCGGAATGGATCAGTATCTCAAGCTGCCAGGCCTGTCTGTGAATCAATCAGACTGATCCAGAAAAACCGGACAGACCTTTGCGCTGGGAAAGCAGGATCATACCGCCCTCGATCTTCGAGCGGCGGTTTTGCAGTCTCAGAAGGAAATGCCTTTCTGCGCCCGTCTTATGCCGAACCCTGCTTTTTCTAATTGCCACAGACGTCCCATTGATTTGCCTGCGCTCGGCCGGCGGGCGTTCGCAGTAACAAAACAGCGGCTCTTGCGGATGCCTGTCAACATTGACGGGATTCTGTCTCGGGCGACCGCTTTTCCGGAGAATACATCTTGCCGAAAGGAATTTGTCAGCAAAGAACGAATCTATCTTGATACGCAATTCGAATCTGTTGCAGAGGGAGTGGAGATAATGCCTGACATGACAGTCGGTGAAATTGCTCAAGTCGTTCAGGGAACCGTCCGGGGAACGTATCAGGATAAAATCGTCACTTCAATTATTACCGACAGCCGTCGGGCGGTGGACGGCGCTTTGTTTATTGCTCTGAGAGGAGAGCGGGTGGACGGCAATTGCTTCATCGCGGAAGCCCTGGCGGCCGGAGCCGCCGCTGCCCTGACAGAGGAAGCGGAATTAGCGGATGATGTTTCGGCCATTGTTGTGGACGACTGCGTCGAAGCCATGGCCCGCTTAGGCAGATATTGTTTGGAGCAGCATCCCGTCAAGGTTGTGGCCGTCACCGGCAGCGTTGGCAAGACCAGCAGCAAGGACATGATCGCTGCCGTTTTGGCGGAAAAATATGCCGTCTTAAAAACTCAGGGCAATCTGAATACCGAAACGGGTTTACCGATCACGCTTTATCAGCTGAATGCGCGGCATCAGATCGCCGTACTGGAAATGGGTATGCAGGGTTTGGCTGAAATTGCCCATTTGACCGCCATCGCTCCGCCGGATTTTGCCGCCATTACCAATGTCCTGGGCGTTCATCTGGAACGGCTGGGCAGCTTAGAAGCCATTGCCGCGGCCAAAAGAGAGATTTTTGAGGGATTGAAAGCCGGCAGCGGGGTTGCTTTGCTGCGCTGGGATGAGCCCTGGAAAGAGTTTTTATTGCAAAAACTGCGTGGAAAATGTTTTACCTATGGTTTTGCCGCAGAAGCCGATCTGACGGTTTCAGAAGTGATCAGTCTTGGCTTGTATGGTTCAAAATTTACGCTGCATTTTCCCAATCGGCAACAAGTGACGGCAGCCATTCCTTTGCCGGGACGACATATGGTGGAAAACGCTTGCCTTGCCGCTGCCATCGGTTATCTCAACGGTCTGACTCCGGCAGAAATTGCCTTGGGACTCAGCCATGTTCAGCCTGCCGATCAGCGCAGCAGCATCCGGAAGTTGGGCGGCGACCGGCTGATGATCAATGATTCCTACAACGCCAGCCCCAAATCGATGCAGGTTTCGCTGGATTTGATGGCGGAAGTGCGGGCCGATCGTGCTGCTGTGGCTGTGCTGGCAGATATGCGGGAATTGGGCGGGCAGGAAGTTGAGGAACATCAAATCATCGGCCGGCGTTTGGCTGCGGAACATTATGATTATC
This sequence comes from Negativicutes bacterium, assembly GCA_021372785.1. Taxonomy (NCBI): domain Bacteria; kingdom Bacillati; phylum Bacillota; class Negativicutes; species Negativicutes bacterium. The sequence goes on from JAJFTT010000010.1 coordinate 11,548, forward strand.
TGTTTGCCCGGGGTCGCCTGGCAACGGCTTTGGCTGAAGCCGCCCTGGCAGCCGGTATGCCGCCGGAGCGCGTTATATTCTGCCAAGACAATCAGGCCATGGCTGCCGCCGTGCTGCAGCAGGTACCGCAACATGCAATTTTGCTGATCAAAGGCTCACGCAGCCTGGCTTTGGAAGAAGTGGCGGAGCAATTGCTGCAATACTGGGGTGAAGCGAATGAATAACCGTTATCTGATCGTGATGCTGATTGCCATGGCGGCGGCGGCTGTCACCGGGCCTCTGCTGATCCCCCTGCTGCATCGTTTAAAATTCGGTCAGAGCATCCGTCAGGAAGGGCTGCAGAGTCACTATAAGAAAACCGGTACTCCCACAATGGGCGGTTTCATTATTTACCTTGGCCTGCTGGCCGGTCTGCTGTTTGCCGGTCAGTGGACCAGAACCATCGGCGTTTTGCTGCTGCTTGTGTTTGGCCATGGTCTGCTGGGGTTTGCCGATGATTATATTAAATCCGCCCGGAAAAATCCGGAGGGATTATCGGCCAGGGCAAAATTGATCGGTCAGTTCAGCCTGGCGGCGCTTTTCTGCTGGCTGCTGGCCGGTAAGGGTTTGACGACCGAACTTGTGCTGCCCCTCCTGCACTGGCAATTGCCGCTGGGTTTTTTCTATTGGATTTTGGCGCTGCTCTATCTGGTGTTTTTCAGTAATGCCGTCAACATCATCGATGGCGTGGACGGATTATGCAGCGGTCAGACCATGATTGCCACCTTGTTTTGCTTTTTTGTCGCGCTGTTGCAGCAGCAAACCGATTTGGCGGCTTTTTGCGCGGCTCTGATCGGCGCCTTGGCTGGTTTCTTATTGTTCAACCTGCATCCGGCGCGGATTTTTATGGGTGATACCGGTTCGCTGGGCTTAGGCGCGGCGTTGGCAGCAATGGCGCTGCTCCTGAAAGTGGAAGCCTTGATGCTCTGGGTCGGCATGGTCTTTATTATCGACATTTTTTCTACCATTATTCAGGTGCTTTACTTTAAAGCAACCAAAGGCAAACGTCTGTTTAAAATGAGCCCGATTCATCATCATTTTGAATTGTGCGGTTGGAGCGAGTGGAAAATTGTTTTTGTTTTCTGGGCTTGCGGCTTGTTTTTTACCTTGACGGGTGCGTGGCTGTTTATCGCATAGGGGGGGATTCGAATGGAATTACAAGGGAAAAAGGTACTTGTCTTGGGGTTAGCCCGCAGCGGAGTGGCTTCCATCCATGTCTTGCTCAAGCATGGCGCCGTGGTGATCGCCAACGATTCCGCCAAACCGGATAAGGTGGCAAAAGACGTAGAAGCATTGGCCGGTCTGCCGGTAGAGATTATTTTGGAGCAGCACCCGCTGGAATTGCTCGATCAGGGGCTCGATCTGATTGTCAAAAATCCGGGGATCCCTTATGATATTCCGTTTTTACAGGCTGCCAGAGCCAAAGGGATTCCGGTGGTCAGCGAGGTGGAACTGGCCTGGCAGGTTACCAAAGCGCCGCTGGTTTGTATTACGGGTTCCAACGGCAAAACAACCACAACCGCCTGGGTCGGTGAAATTTTGCGTCATGACAGAGCCAATGTGCATGTCGCAGGCAATATCGGTCTGCCGCTCAGCGAAGAGGTGGATGGTCTGGATGAAAAGCATATCGTAGTGGTGGAACTCTCCAGTTTTCAGCTGAATGATGTGCTGGATTTTCGTCCCAAAGTCGCCACCCTGCTCAATATCTACAACACGCACCGTGACTGGCATCACACGGCTGAAAATTACCTGGAAGCAAAATCGCATCTTTTCCTCAACCAGACTGCGGAAGATTGGGCGATTCTCAATGCGGAAAATGCGGAAGTCATGTCGCTGCTGCCCAAAATCAAGGCGCATCCGCTGACCTTCAGCCACCTGCAGCCGCAAGAAGAAGGAGCCTGGCTGCAAAATGATCTGCTGATGTTCCGCAGCAAAGGCGTTACGGAGGCAATTTTACCGTTAAAAGAATTGGGGATCGGTTATGCCCATAATTATCAGAATGCCATGGCGGCTGCCCTGACTGCTTACGCGGCGGGGGCATCGCCGGAGGCCATCCGCAAAGGCTTACGCAGTTTTCAAGGGGTGGCGCATCGCTTCCAAATTGTGGCCCGACTGAACGGAGTTCTCTATATCAACGATTCCAAAGCGACCAATGTGCAGGCTGCTTTGGTGGCTTTGAGTTTACCCGGCGAACCGATTATTCTGATTGCCGGCGGTTTGGACAGAGGACAGGATTTTACAGAATTTGCTCAGAGCATTCGGCAGCACTGCAAAGCGGTGATTCTCTTGGGACAAACCAAAGAGCGGATCCGGCAGGCATTGGCGGCAGAGAATTTTAGCAATGTCACGATGGTCCATGATATGGAAGAAGCGGTGGAACAGTCCCGCAGGTTAAGCGAGCCGGGCGATTGTGTCTTATTATCGCCGGCCTGCGCCAGTTGGGATATGTATCCCGACTTTGAAGTCAGAGGTCAATCGTTTATGGATGCCGTCGTCAGGAAATGAGGTTGCACTGTGGCTGGATCTAAAAGGCGTTTACCGGATATCTGGTTATTTCTGACCGTCTTGATGTTAGTGGGTTTTGGCTTGATTATGGTTTACTCCTCCAGCTCGGTGACGGCGCCGCAGTTGGGTGTGGAGAGCAATTATTACGCGCTGAACCAGGTCAAATGGGCCATCATGGGATTTGCTGTCATGTTCGTTACTGCTTTGCTTCCTTTGGATTGGTTTAAAAAAGGGGCAATGCCTTTCTACATTTTTGGTTTGCTGCTCCTGGCTGCGTTGTATATTCCCGCCCTGGCCATTAACCGCAACGGAGCAACCCGCTGGCTGAACCTGGGTTTCACCACGTTTATGCCATCCGAAGCGGCGAAAATAGCCGTTGTCGTCCTGCTGGCCAAAAAATTCAGTGAGATACAAGGTAATTTATGCCAATTGAAAGACGTGGCTTACTGCGCCGTTTTGATTCTGATCCCATGTGCTTTCATTTTGAAGCAGCCGGATTACAGTACGATGCTGATTGTGATCGGCACCGCGGCAATCATGATGTTCATTGCGGGCTTACCCTGGATTTATACGATTTTAGCCGGTCTGAGCGGCGGAGCAGCTTTGGTTTACCTGGCGTTTGGCGAAGAATACCGGATGGACCGAATCAAGACATTTCTCGATCCCTGGCAAGATCCGGTCGGACATGGCTGGCAGGTGATACAGTCGTTATACGCCATCGCTTCCGGCAGGCTGACCGGTTTGGGGTATGGGAAAAGCAGACAGAAATACGGTTATCTGCCGGAATCCATGAGCGATTTTATTTTTGCTATCGTTGCGGAAGAAACGGGTTTGCTTGGCGCCGGCGCCCTGATTCTGCTCTTCATTGTTTTTCTTTGGCGCGGTTATCTCATATCCCGCAAAACAGACGATATTTTCGCCTCTTTTTTGGCGATCGGTTTTACCTCCATGATCTGTCTGCAGGCAATTGTCAATATGGCGGTGGTTACTTCCTCCATTCCTGCAACCGGGATCACGCTGCCGTTTATCAGTGCGGGCGGTTCTTCTCTGGTCATGTCGCTGATTGCCGTGGGGTTGATACTGAATGCCTCCCGCGCCAGACCAAGTGCTTCCTAGTGCCGGAAAGGATGTGTTGACATGCGACTGGTTGTGACCGGCGGTGGTACCGGCGGGCATATCAATCCGGCCATTGCTTTAATCAAGGAATTGCAGGCGAGACCGGAACCCCTGCAGGTGTTATATCTGGGTACGCAAAGAGGAATGGAATCCGAGTTGGTCATGCAGGAAGGGATCCCATTTTCCGTGATCTCTTCCCGCGGTTTTCAACGTAAAATCTCTGTGGATACCCTCAAAACAATTGTCACAGCGGCCAACGGTTTTTTTCAGGCGCATGCTTACCTGAAGGAATTCCGACCGGACGTGGCGGTCGGTACCGGCGGCTATGTTGCCGGACCCGTGATTCTGCAGGCCGCACTGATGGGAATTCCCACTTTAATCCATGAACAGAACGCGCTGCCCAGCCTGACCAACCGGCTGCTGGCCAGATTTGTGACCTCCATCGCACTCTCATACCCTGAGTCAAGCCGCTATTTTCCCGACAATAAGCCGCAGTATGTCATCGGTAATCCGGTCAGACCGGAAATTATGGCAACCGGCAGAGCGGAGGCAATCGAGCGTCTGGCGCTCAATCCAGAACTGAAAACTTTGCTGGTGGTTGGCGGCAGCCGCGGAGCGGAACCGATCAATGAAGCCGTTTTGGCGGTGCTGCCCGATTATTTATGCCAGAGCGGTCAGCAGGTTATTTTTGCCACGGGCAAAGCGCATTTCGCAAAGATTGCGGCAAAACTGGACGCGCTCGGCTACCTGCGGCATAAAAACCTGCATCTGCTGCCTTATTTGTTCGATATGGCAGCCGGCTTGCAGGCGGCCGATCTGATCATCTCCCGTTCCGGCGGTATGATTGCCGAAATCAATCTGGTCGGTATTCCCGCCATCTATATCCCGTCCCCCCATGTGGCGGATAATCACCAGGAATATAATGCCAGGGCGATTGAAAGCCAAGGCGCCGGCGTGATGATTCGGGAAAAGGATCTGACCCCAACGCTGCTGCTGCAGACAATCAACCGGATTTTGTTCGACGAAGAGGAATCGCAGCGGATGCGTCAGGCGGCCCTGGCGATGGCCAAACCGGATGCAACCAGGCAATTTGCCGACTTAGCCTGTCAAATCGCTAAAAAACAGCAATAACAGAAAAAACCGATCGCGGCCAACCAACGCGCACCTGCCTGGCAAAAGGGGAGTTTGCGATCGATCGGATTGATGGAAAACAACCTGCGCTGTGAAGAGGAAGGTGTTTTATATGGAAAATTTGGGTCAATATCAAAAAGTCCATTTTGTCGCCATCGGCGGGATCGGTATGAGTGCTCTGGCGCGTATTTTATTGGGTCGCGGCGTGGCAGTCTCCGGTTCGGATGAAAGCGAATCTCATATCACAGAAGATTTGCGCCGCCTGGGCGCCAAGGTTTACTGCGGTCATCAAGCGGAACAATTGGGCGATGCGGAGCTGGTTGTGGTTTCATCGGCCATTAAATATGAAAATGCGGAAGTGGAAGAAGCCGGGAGGCGGGGCATCCCGATTTGGCACCGTTCCAAACTGCTGAATGTTCTGATGGCGGAAAAAGAAAGCATCACGGTGGCCGGCGCGCATGGGAAAACGACCACCAGCTCGATGCTGACGACGGTCCTGCTCAGTGCCGGCCAAGAGCCCGCCGCAATCCTGGGCGGCGAATTGGCAGAGATCAATGGCAATGCCTGTTGGGGGAAAGGACGCTATCTGGTGGCCGAAGTGGATGAAAGCGACGGCAGTTTCCTCAACCTGAACTACAAATACGCCGTGATCACCAACATTGAAGCCGATCATTTGGACTATTATCCGTCGCTCTGCCATATTGAACAGGCTTTCGTAACGTATTTGAATCAATTGCCGGCCGACGGCTTTGCCATGCTGGGAATCGATTCCGACAGCGTACGCAAAATCATGCCGCAACTGACTTGCTCCTATCTGAGTTATGGTTTTGCCGCCGATGCGCGGCTGCAGGCAACCAAGGTCGTTTTGCAGAATGGTCACAGTCAATTTCAGGTTGTGCTGGATCATGCTGTTTTAGGCGAGATTGAGCTGCAGGTCCCCGGCAGACACAATGTGCAGAATGCTCTGGCTGTTGTGGGAATCTGTCTGCATCTGGGCTTGGGCATGGCCGAGATTCGGCAGGGCCTGGCTGACTTTTGCGGTGCCAAACGGCGTTTTGAAAAAATCGGCAGTATAGGGGAAATCACCGTCATCGAAGATTATTCCCATCACCCGACGGAAATCAAAGCAGCCCTGGCGGCGGCAAGGACCTATCAGCCCAAGCGTCTCGTGGTTGTTTTTCAGCCGCATCTTTATTCCCGCACCAGAAATCTCAGAAATGAGTTCGGCAAAGCCTTTTTTGATGCCGACCTGGTCATTCTGACCGATATCTTTGCCTCAAGAGAAAAAAGACCGGAACCCGGCGTCGATGGTCAAATGCTGGTCGAAGCAGTGCGCGAATGGGATCCGCAAAGACAAGTCATCTATATCGCGGATAAAAAGCAATTGCCGCAGCGGTTGGCACCGCTTTTACGGCCCGGTGATATGGTGATTTTTATGGGAGCCGGTGATATCAATCAATTTGGGATCCCCTTGCTGCAGGAATTGCAAAATTCACTTTCTGCCGGCGGAGAAAATGCAAAAGGAGAAAGCAAATGATGAAAAATGTTGCGGTTTTAGTCGGCAGATCATCGGAAAGAGAAATTTCCTTAAAAACGGCTGCGGGTATTATCGCAGCGCTGCAGTCGCGAGGTTATCGCGCTTATCAAATGGAAATTGACGCGCAGTTACCCGGCGCACTGCAGGCTATGCCGGTCGACGTTGCTTTTATCGCTTCGCACGGCAAATTCGGAGAAGACGGTACTGTCCAGGGTTTATTGGAAATTATGGGGATCCCTTATGTCGGTTCCGGCGTTTTAGCCAGCGCCTTGGCGATGAATAAAATCATGTCGAAGAAAATCTTTGAATTTGCACAAATCAGAACGCCAAAATGGCTGCCTGTTGATCAATATACGGATTTGCAACACATTCGGGAACAAGTGGAGATTGTTTTCAGCGGCGTGGAGCATTTGATTGTGAAACCCGCTTCCCAGGGTTCCTCAATTGGCTTGACCTTGGTGAAAGAACGGCAGGCTCTGCTGCCGGCTCTGCGTTTGGCTTTGCAGTATGACACGGAAGTCTTGATTGAAGAAGCGATCAGCGGCACGGAACTGACCGTGGCCATCTGGGGTAATCGCGAACTAACCGTTTTACCTTGTATTGAAATAGTTTCTGCCCATGAGTTTTATGATTATGAAGCAAAATACGCGCTTAATATGAGCAAGCATATAATTCCCGCCCGCATCGCGCCGGCAGTGGAAGCGGAGGCCAAAGCGCTGGCGGTGCGGGCGCACCGTGCCTTAGGCTGCCGCGGTATTTCACGGTCGGATTTCTTTGCGGACAACGAAGACCGCTGCTGGCTGCTGGAGGTCAATACACTGCCCGGCATGACGGGTACCAGTCTGGTGCCGGATGCAGCCAAGGCAATTGGCTATTCCTACGCGGATTTGGTGGAGAAATTGATCCAGTTGGCTTTGGAAGCATAAGATCATCGCATCGTTGCAGACGAGGGAAGGGGGCAGCGCATTGAAACGGCTCAAACCGCCGCAGATTGGTTGGAAAATTCGATTCCTTTTGCTGCTGCCTTTGCTTTTGCTGCTTTCTCTTTTGCTGCTGCCCATTTTCCGTTTGAGCGAATTAACGATTATCGGCAATGTCAAAGCAGATATCAACGAGATTTACTATGTGTTGGGGGAACCGGTCGGCAAGCCTTTGCTTCTCTTGCGTTTGCAGCCGCTGCAAGCGAAACTTGTCAAAACGCCTTGGATTGCCCGGGCGCAGATTCGCTATCTGTTACCCAATAAAATGCAGATCACGCTCACCGAACGTCAAATCATGGCTTATATTCCTTATCATGGCAATTACCTGGCGATATCCGATGAGGGAATTGCTTTGGAAATTGCAACCCAATTACCGGCGAACGAACAGGCGATCCTGCTGACCGGCATCGAGCTGCCTTTTCTGGGTGTCGGTGACCGCATACCGGCTGAGCCGGATATCAACCGTGTCAAGCTGCTGATCGGGCAGATGAGCGATACATTTAAAAAAATGGTGGCGGAAATCAAGCTGACGGATGCCCGCTATCTCACCATTGTTTCGGTGGATAATTATCGGATACAAGTACAAGGCAACGAAGTCAGCAGCGAACAATTGGATAATCTGCGCACCATTATTCTCCTGCTGCGTGAGAAAAATCAATTGGGTACGATCATTCTGCAGGAAGGAAAACCGGTCTTTATTCCGGACTAAATTCTACCAAAGCAGGTTGAAAAAAGAGCAGCCGAACGCTGCTTTGCTTGCCGTCAGCAAAAACGGCGGCTGTTTCTACAGGATATTCTTTCGGAGAACAGGGAGGAATCCCCCGTCAGCAGGACGAATTTTTAGGCAAAGGCTTTGCGTAAGCCGGTTTTTCAATACGAACAGAGAAAAATCCTGTCAGGCGAGCGATAAAAAGGTAAAATCATCGGCAGCAAGAATTATGAAGAGGAGTGGAGCCCGTGTTGGAAGTTCAATCTGATATGCAGGAAATCACAAAAATTAAGGTCATTGGCGTAGGCGGCGGCGGCAGCAATGCGGTGGACCGCATGATCGCGGCCGGCTTAAAAGGGGTAGAATTTATTGCTGTGAACACAGACGGCGCCGTTTTAGAACACTCTTTGGCGGATCAAAAGCTGCAGATTGGCATGAAATTAACACGCGGTCAGGGGGCGGGCGGCAATCCGGACATCGGTTTGAAAGCGGCCGAGGAGAGCCGGGATGAACTGGCTCGCGTCCTGAAAGGCGCTGATATGGTCTTTGTCACGGCCGGCATGGGCGGCGGTACCGGCACGGGCGCAGCCGCCGTTGTGGCGGATGTGGCCAAAGAATTGGGGGCGCTGACCATCTCCGTCGTGACCAAACCTTTTGCTTTTGAAGGGCGCCGGCGCGCCGCGCAGGCCGATCTTGGCATCACAAGACTGCGGGAAAAAGTGGATGCTCTGATCACCATACCGAATGACCGCCTGATGCAGGTAATCGATAAAAAGACAACCCTGCTTGACGCCTTTAAAATGGTGGATGAAATCCTGCGTCAGGGTGTGCAGGGGATTTCCGACTTAATTGTGGTTCCCGGTATTGTCAACCTGGACTTCGCCGATGTCAAATCGATTATGGTTGATTCCGGTACTGCCATCATGGGCATTGGCTACGGTCAGGGTGAAGGCAGAGCGGTCCAGGCTGCCAAAATGGCGATTTCCAGCCCCTTACTGGAAACATCGATTGAAGGAGCCCGCGGCGTCTTATTGAACATTGCCGGCGGACCGGATTTAACCTTATATGAAACAACGGAAGCTGCCGATATCATTACTCAGGCGGTCGATCCGGATGCCCAGATCATCTGGGGGACTTCGATTGACGAAAAATTGAAAGACCAGGTGCGTCTGGCCGTCGTAGCCACCGGTTTTGACCAGAAACAGCGGTCTCCCTATTTTGATCCGAACAAGAAGCCGGAGATGCGGGACGAGCGGACCATCTCCATGGCAATGAAACAAAACCAGGCCAAATCCGGCGCCGATTTTTCCGTGCCGCCGTTCCTGCAAAAAAAGTAAAAATACCATGACAGCAAAACCCGCTGCTCTCTCTCCTGCGCGCAGGAGAGAGAGCAGCGGGTCTTTTCAAAATGGCGGAACCACCATTTCCCATTTTTTCGGCAATGTCCTGCCGCAAAATCCGGAGCAGCCGGCGGCAGCAGATTCTGACCATTGCTTTTTCTGAAAAGCCGTGCTAACATCATACCATATAGGAAACAAAAGCTTACTCACATTGAAGTTCATCATAGAGAAAGGTTGTCTGAAAATGCCGGAACAAATCAAATTGACTCAAGAACAAGCCGGGCTGCAGCAGGAGATCTTGCAGCCGCAATCACTCTTACCGAATCAGGCAGCACTGCCCGAAAGTGCCGCGCAGCCCAGCCCAACGCCGCTCTGCCGGCACACGCTGATCTTCAACGGTTCTCCCCGTAAAAATGGCAACACAGCCTTCTTAATTGAAAAACTGAAAGAACAATTAAGCGGTGAGGTGCGTGTCGTCAACGCCTATGGCAGCAAGGTCAGTCCCTGCATCGACTGCCGCTATTGCTGGCGCCATACAGGCTGTTCCATTCAGGATGATATGCAGGAAATTTATCGGGAAATTGAAGACAGCGACAACGTGGTAATCGCTTCTGCCATCCAGTTTTCCGAATTATCCGGAGCTTTGCTGGCACTGACCTCCCGTTTGCAGACCTATTATGCCAACCGGCGAATCCGCAAGATCAAACTGCAGATCAAACCGAAACGCGGCGGCATCATCCTTTGCGGCGGCGGCGACGGCAAGGCCGACAGAGCGCGCGCTACCGCCAAGATTCTCCTGCACGAAATGAATGCCAAATTGGTCGGTGAAGCGGTTTCTCTCGCAACCGATCGCCTCGCTGCCGCTTTCGATGAAAAAGCGCTGCAAGCGGTGGCGGAACTGGCGGAGAAACTGAATGACGCAGTGAGAGAATGAGCATCGTTCAGTGGATCGCCAGCCTGCTTTGTGCCGTTTTGCTGGTTTGCCGCATCAGCCGCAGGCAGAATCAGCCGGCAGCGGAAAATCGGCTCTTGCACAGGCGCCCCAATGACGCGGTTTTGCCAAACAGCGCTGCCGCACCGCAGACAATTCATCGCTGGCACGGTCTGCGGCTGGCCGCATGGAAGGGTGGCTTTTCGATCCGGATTTGTGTGTCTCTTTTTCCGGGGCCCGCAAATCCATGCCGGATTTCGGTTATGGCAGCTGTGAGACGTTGTCGGGGCTCGAAAACAGCTGCCGTGAGCAGCCTTTCCGTGCCTTTGCGGAATACGAGCGGGTAAAAAAAGAGCGTCAATTGGTGACACGGTTGGTTGCGAAAAAGAATTAAGCAACCAAACCTTCTCTTGCTCGAAAAAAATCTGTTTGTTGGAATGAATCGAATGACAGCGGAGTGAGGCGAAACAAAATGGCAACAGAATATTTTATGCAAAGCGAGCGTATTGGTTTTCGGCACTGGCGCCCGGAAGATCTGCCGTTGGCGCGCCGCTTATGGGGTGATGCCGCTGTGACACAATGGATTTGCGCCAGCGGCCGCTTCAGCGAAGCGGAAATCAGCGCCAGACTGACCAAAGAAATTGAAAATCAGCAAATTCATCAGATGCAGTATTGGCCGATCTTTCTGTTGAAAACGGAGGAATTCTTAGGCTGCTGCGGTTTACGCCCCTATGCGCCGGAGCAGGGCATCCTGGAAATCGGGGTGCATCTGGTGCGCCGGCAGTGGGGAAAAGGGTTGGCGACCGAAGCGGCGCGGCGCGTCATGACATACGCCGCGGAAGTTCTGCGGGCCAAAGCGCTTTTTGCCGGCCACCACCCCAAGAACAGCGGCTCCCAAAAAGTCCTGCAGGGATTGGGCTTTTGTTATCTGAAAGACGAATTTTATGCGCCAACCGGCTTGCTGCACCCATCCTATCTCTTTTGGATCCAAAAGGATTCTTGACAGTCGCTACCGCCAATGCTAAAATATGACAAAATAAGCTTGGGAGATGTAAGGATGCGCAGCGAAGCTTGCAACAATCGGATAAAAAATAAAAGCGGCGGCAGAGCCGTTGTTTCTTTGTGTTAAAAAAGCAAGAGAGCAGCTACCGCCTGACAAAACAGGGAAACCGGATTTTTCTGAAAGAAAGATCCGGAGGCGTTGCCTGACCTTGCAGCAGACTGCAAGAAACTGCTTTCTTGCGGTCTTTTCACGAGATGAGCTGAAATAATGGCTTTGTGCCGCCGCATCCGGCTTGCAGAAATCCTTTTGCAGGGCAGCAGAGAGAGAGAGAGGAGGAAACGCGATGACGCAGGAGGAAGCGACCGCACTCGCCCGGCTTGTCTTGGCAGCTCAGCGCAAAGACGAAGCAGCCTTTGAGCAATTGGTTCATCTCTACGAAAAAAAAGTCTATCGATTGGCTTATCGCATGGCTGACAATCCCGATGACGCCCTGGAAATGACGCAGGAGATTTTCCTGAAACTCTACCGTTCCCTCAACAGTTTTAAAGGGGAATCCACTTTCAATACCTGGTTTTATCGCCTGGCTGTCAACGCCTGCCTCGATTTTTTGCGAAAACGACAGCGGGTGGAGAAGGTCGCGTCCTTTAGTTTGAATCAAAAGGACATTTTTGAAAAGGAGACGGAGCCGAGCGATGCCGCGCCGCTGCCGCAGGAGCTTTTGGAACGCGCCGATCTGCAGTTTTTAGTGCAGGAAGCCTTAAAATTGCTCAATCCGGATCAGAAAATCATCCTGATCCTCTGCGATATCGAAAACAGAAGTTACGAAGAAATTGCAGAGCTGCTGCAATGCAAATTAGGCACGGTCAAATCCCGTATTTCCCGCGCCCGTTGCGCTCTGCGGCAGATCATCATCGACCAAGCGGAACTTTTTCAGGGTTATCTGCGTCATACTGATCAGAAAGGAGGTTCCGAATGATGAATTGTCAGGATTGCAGAACAGAATTGTCTGCTGTTATAGCCCTGCCGGAAGAGCAATGGTCCCCGGAACTCAGACAGCACCTGGCGGAATGCGCCGCGTGCCGTCAGGAATTTCTTTGGCTGCAGAAAGTTCAGGCTGCAATCAGAGCGGATCATCCGGCGGAACTTCCCCCAAATCTGCATCGCAGTATCATGGCGGCCATCGCTGGCGAAAAATTGACGGCGGCTGCCGCGGCAAAGCAAACAGCTGACAGCGCCAAAACGAGAGCGGTCCCGGTAAAAAGAGCAAAACAGCATCGGCGGTTTTGGACTGCCGCCGCGATCGCGGCAATCGCCGCGGTTGCGATGCTGATCCAGACTTCCGGACTTCTGGTTCGGCCGGAGCAGACGGTTGCAGAGGCTGGTATCACGGATACGGCAAAAGAAAAAGGTACGGCTGCGGACACAAGCGCAGGCACGGAACCGGTGGAAAAAACAGGGCAGGGGATCAATCGACCGGACCAGCCGGGAGCCGCTCTGACTGTGCCGATGCTACCGGAAGTGAGTGAACCGCCGACCGGCAGCGGGACCACAGACAGCGTGACCACAGACAGCGTGGCCACAGACAGCGTGGCTACAGACAGCGTGACCACAGACAGCGGGACCATAGACAGCGTGACCATAGACAGCGGGACCATAGGCAGCAAGACCATCGCTGCGGGCGAAGCGGCAGGCAGCCAAATACCGGCTGAACCCCCCCGGGCGAACCCCAGCGATCCGCTTCTGGCAAGCCCGGCACCGCTGCCGCCGGAAGCAAACGCTGCCGGTCCGGACAGCACGGTAGAATCGACCGCACTCTCCGGCATCGCGGCGGTAACGCCGGCCGATCCGCTGCAGGCTGAACCGCGCAGCGTGCAAATCCAAATAGACCAGGCGCTGCAGGAACTGATTTTAACGGCGGTAAAGGACAGCGCCTTGCCTTTTGAACTCATAAAGGCTACCGCAGCAGGATCTCTGACAGAATTAAAAATAGAAGGAACCGGGGAGGAACTCGTCGAACTCTTGCAGGGAATCGTGATTCCTGCCGGTTCTACGGTTTTGTTACCTGCCTTCAGTTTACAGCCGACGCAAGATTCGGAGAAACCAGCCGACCAAAGCGAGGTCATTGTCTATCCGATCGGTTCTCGCTGCGTAACCTTAGAGGCAGGAACGGTCTATCAATTGAGTTTTGAGTTTCAAGTTAAATAATGCTGAGCAGAAAGGCAGGAGAAATTATTCCCTGCCTTTTTACGTGAGATCGTTTGGCAAAGGAAACGATCGGGAGGAGAAAAGTATGACAAAAGACAAAACAATGGAGCGGCAATTTGTGGATTCACCGGAATACCTGGCCAAGAAAGAATATTTCAAACAATTCATTACTGTTTACGGTAAAAAAACAGTCCATGATCTCTTGGCTTTCCATGCCGATGTCAAAGTGGAACGGGTTTTGGTCGCCAAAGACAGCCGTTCCGAAGCAATTCGCGAAATCGTACAGCTGGCAAATCAACGTAAAATTACGGTGAAAGAAATGGACCGCGATCAGCTTTCCCGTATATCCAAAAACAAAGATGAGGATCAGGGTGTGGTGGCGGATGTGGTTGGTAAAATCGATCACAATTGGTCTGCCTGGTTGGCTGTGGCGCCGGCCAATGCCCGTTTGATTGCCCTGGACGGCATTACTACCCCGGCGAACCTGGGCATGATCATTCGTTCTGCGGTGGCCTCCGGCCTGGATGGCCTTTTGATTCCGGAAGCGGGTATGCCCAGCATCAATCAACCCTTTGTGATCAAAGCGGCAGCCGCAACCGTTTTCCAGGCGAATATCTACCGCCATCCCACCTTGTTGGAAGCGCTGCAGCAGGCTGTCACAGCCGGTTTTACCGTCTACGGCTTATCCGGCGACGCCAAAGGCAAAAATCTTTTCGGCACGAAGTTTGCCGAAAAAGCGATTTTTGTTTTGGGTAACGAAAGTGTCGGTATTTCTCCGGAAGTACGTGAGGTTTGTCAGCAATTGATCACCATTCCCATGGCCGCAAAAGTGGAATCACTCAATGTTTCCGCTGCGGCGACCCTCGTCAGCTACGCTGTTTCCAATGCCGGTTTTCTGAATCAACAACAGTAATCGGCTTAAAAGTGAAATAGCGTTAGCTTGCTCAAATCCACCTTCAGGTTCCACTGATCCGGATGACAAAAAACCATACTGTGAGGAAAAGGAGAGATTTTTATGCCGTTCACGAAACAAACCATCGATGGCAATACCGCGGCTGCCCATGTTGCTTATGCCTTTAGTGATCTTGCGGCGCTCTATCCGATTACCCCTTCCACCACCATGGGGGAGGTCTGCGATGAATGGGCTGCCGCCGGCCGCAAGAATTTATTCGGACAAACCCTCAAAATCACCGAAATGCAGTCGGAAGCCGGTGCCGCCGGAGCAGTGCACGGCGCGTTGAGTGCCGGCGCCATGACCACCACCTTTACCGCTTCGCAGGGTCTGCTCCTGATGATTCCCAATATGTATAAAATTGCCGGTGAAATGCTGCCGACCGTGTTCCACGTTTCGGCGCGTGCCATCGCCAGCCATGCCTTATCCATCTTTGGTGATCATCAGGATGTCATGGCCACCCGCCAGACCGGCTTTGTCATGTTGGCTTCCGCTTCCGTGCAGGAAGTGATGGACTTGGCTTTGGTGGCTCATCTTGCCACCTTGAAAGCCCACCTGCCTTTCCTGCATTTCTTCGACGGTTTCCGCACCTCGCATGAAATCCAAAAAATTGAACTGATTGATTATGAGGAAATGGCAAAACTGATCGACTGGAACGAAGTCAAAGCCTTCCGCGCCCGGGCGCTTAACCCGGAACACCCGGTGCAGCATGGCACCGCTCAAAATGCCGATATCTATTTCCAGGGCCGCGAAGCAGCCAACTCTTATTATCAGGCGGTTCCGGCGATCGTGACGGAAATGATGCAGAAAGTCGGTGAACTGACCGGCCGGCATTATCAGCCGTTTGATTATATCGGCGCTGCGGATGCCAGTGAAATCATCGTTGCCATGGGATCCTCCTGTGAAACCATTGAAGAAACGGTCAATTATCTGCTCGGTCAGGGACAGAAAATCGGTTTGATCAAAGTCCGCTTATACCGTCCCTTCTCCAGCCGGGATTTCCTGCGCGTGCTGCCGAAAACCGTAGAAAAAATAGCCGTTCTGGATCGCACCAAGGAACCCGGCTCTCTGGGAGAACCGCTCTATCTCGACGTCTGCGCTGTCTTTGCCAACCAAGCGGAGCACCCCCAGGTCGTGGGGGGGCGTTACGGCCTGGGGTCCAAAGATCTGACTCCTTCCATGGTCAATGCGGTTTATCAGAATCTGCACCAGGCGCAGCCGAAAAACGGCTTCACGGTAGGAATTGAGGATGATCTGACCCATACCAGCCTGCCGATCCTTGAGAAAATCGATACCGCTCCGCCCGGCGCCTACAGCTGCCTGTTTTATGGGCTTGGTTCCGACGGCACGGTGGGGGCCAACAAGAACTCCATCAAAATCATCGGCGACCATACCGATCTTTTTGTGCAAGGCTATTTTGTTTACGATTCCAAGAAATCGGGCGGTATCACTGTCTCGCATCTGCGCTTTGGCAAAACAGCGATCCAATCGCCCTATCTGATTGGAGCGGCCGACCTGATTGCCTGTCATAACCCCTCCTTTGTGGATAAATATGATATGGCTGGCGATCTCAAAACAGGCGGCATCTTCCTGCTGAACTCTCCCTGGACAGCCGCAGAAATGGCAGAGAAACTGCCTGCCCGCCTGAAACGAACGCTGGCCGAAAAACAAGCCCGCTTCTATACGGTCGACGCCTTAAAAATCGCCCGCGAAGTCGGCATGGGCAATCGTATCAATGTTGTGATGCAGGCCTGCTTCTTCCACATTGCGAATGTCATTCCCTCGGCGCAGGCCATTGATTACATCAAGCAAGCCGTTGTCAAGACGTATGGCAAAAAAGGCGAAAAAGTGGTGGCGATGAACTTTGCCGCCATCGACCTTTCCATTGCGGGCTTGCTGGAAATTCCCGTGCCGTCGGCTTGGCGTGACCTGCCGGAACCGGTCAAAGCCAAAGAGAATCTGCCTTGGTTCATCAGCCATATCGCGCAACCGATGACTGCCCTGAAGGGGGATCAGCTGCCGGTCAGCGTTTTCCCGGCGGACGGCAGCTATCCGGTGGGGACAACCGCTTATGAAAAACGCGGTATCGCGGTGGATATCCCTGTCTGGCAGATGTCGCAATGCATTCAATGCAACCAATGCGCATTTGTCTGCCCGCATGCGGCCATTCGCCCCTATTTGGCGGAGCCAGACGCGTTGAACCAAAAACCAAACGGTCTGACCAGCAAAGCGGCCATTGGCAAAGAAGCAGCCGGGAAACAATTCATCATTCAAGTGTCGCCTCTGGACTGCACCGGCTGCGGCAACTGTGTTGAGGTTTGCCCCGCCAAAGACAAAGCGCTGCTGCTGCAAAATCTGCAGACGGTGAAGGAAACCGAAATTGCGAAGTATGAATTTGTAGAAAAATTGCCCGGAACGGAGAACCGATTCAATGTGGCCACCGTCAAAGGCAGCCAATTCAATTCGCCGCTCTTCCAATTCTCCGGCGCCTGCGCCGGCTGCGGCGAGACTCCTTATATCAAAGTAGTGACCCAATTATTCGGCGACCGCATGGTGATTGCCAACGCCACCGGCTGCTCCTCCATTTACGGCGGCAGCGCGCCGTCCAATCCCTATTGCAGCAACCAAAAAGGGCAGGGCCCGGCCTGGGGCAATTCTCTCTTTGAAGACAATGCGGAATATGGTTTTGGCATGGCGATTGCCTATATCCAGCGCCGCGATCAATTAGCCGCGCTGGTAACGCAAATGCTGACGACAGCGATCACAGGCGATGTCAAAACAGCCCTGGAGAATTGGCTGCAGCATCGTATGGATGCCAAACTCTCCCGTCTGTACGGCGAGCAATTAAAAGAATTGCTGCCGCAGGCAATGGCCAAAGCCGCTGAAGCCGACCAAAAAGCCTACGCGGAGATTCTGGAACGCAGCGATTTGTTTGTCAAGCCGTCTATTTGGATCTTCGGCGGCGATGGGTGGGCTTACGATATCGGTTATGGCGGCCTGGATCATGTCCTGGCGCAGAATATCGATGTCAATGTGCTGGTGCTTGATACGGAAGTCTATTCCAACACCAACGGTCAGGCCTCCAAGGCGACGCCAACCGGCGCCATGGCCAAATTTGCCGCCACCGGTAAGAAAACCAAGAAAAAAGATCTCGGCATGATGGCGATGTCCTACGGCTACGTCTATGTCGCCTCCGTCAATATGGGCGCCAATCAAAACCAATTTGTCAAGGCTCTGGCGGAAGCGGAAAGCTACAACGGTCCCTCGCTGCTGATTTGCTATTCTCCCTGCATCAATCATGGCATCAATATGGGTGAATCGCAGCTGGAAGCCAAGCGAGCTACCCTGGCGGGCTATTGGCCGCTCTACCGTTACAATCCGGAGCGGGCAGCAGCCGGTGAAAATCCTTTCCAAATCGACTATCAGGCAGCAAAAGAAGATTTCAAAACATTTTTAATGAGCGAAGTCCGCTTTTCGGCGCTGGCAAAAGAATTTCCGCAGGAAGCGGAGCGGCTCTTTGCCAAGGCGGAAAAGGAAGCCGACGAGCGGTTTGCCATGCACAGCAAAATGGCAAAAAAGCCGGATTAATGGGTTCGCTGTCGGGATTGGCGCAATCGTCAGTCAAAAGAGACCGGAATAAATCAGTTCCGGCCTCTTTCTTGCAGTACCGCACAAAACAGCCGAAAGCAAAGATATAAATTTTGAGCATAGGGAAGGAAATTTCCCTTGCATCAAAGAATTTAAAAAAGGATCACTTAGTTCGCAAAGTGAAAAAATCAAGGATGGCAGAGAGAAAAAGAGGCTCTACTCCCGAAGTAGTCGATCTGATATCATTGGAGCAGGGTGGTGAAGGAATGGAATCCATAAACAACCTATCGAAAATGATGGCGGGTTCGCTCGGTTTGGAAGAACCGTGGTATATCATCGGCGCAGAGTTTAACGAGAAGGAACCTGCCCTACACATTCATGTTGGGATCCAGAAGGGGGCGGCCATTGGCTGCCCCAAATGCGGCGCGTAAACCAAACGATTCGGTTATGAGACCAGGGAGCGTGTGTGGCAACAGGGGGACGTGATGTTCTATCCGTGCCTGGTACATTGCCGCCGACCAAAAGTGCTGTGCCCACACTGCGGAAGCGTCCGGGTCAACGCACCGTTTGAACGGAGAAACAGCCGCCAAACTGGATTGCCCGGCGAATCTGGACCGCATTCATGTTGACCTGGGGGATTTTGACAGTTTAATTGCCAATTCGGATCCGGCACTGGCAAAAATAGAAATGTAGGTAGTAATGAAAAAATTTATCGGCAATAAAGCCTTTTATCAGATGGTCCTGCTGTTGGTCGTTCCCATGATCATTCAGCAGGGGATTACCAGTATCGTCAATTTATTGGACAATGTCATGGTGGGCCGGCTCGGAACGGAAGCGATTTCCGCTGTGGCGATCTGCAGCCAGTTTTTCTTCGTCTTAAACGTTACCATTTTCGGTGGACTTTCCGGCGCCTCTATTTTCTCAGCTCAGTTCTTTGGCCGCAAGGATTATGAAGGCGTCATGCATACTTTTCGCTACAAAATTCTCTTTGGTATCGCGATTTGTTTTGCGGCGATATTGGCCTTCAACATTTGGGATGTTCAATTGATTCAACTTTTCCTGAATGAAACGGCGGGAGACGCGGCGGATCTGGCGCAAACCATGCTTTTAGCCAGGCAATATCTCAAAATTATGCTTTGGGGTATCGTGCCGTTTATGATTTCGCAGTGTTTTTCTTCCACCTTACGGGAAAGCGGCAATACCGTCATTGCCATGACCGGCAGCATTCTGGCAGTTCTGACCAATCTGGTTGGCAATTATCTGCTCATTTTCGGCAGTTTCGGCTTCCCGCGCCTGGGCGTGGCAGGGGCTGCCATTGCCACCGTGATTTCGCGTTTGGTAGAAGCGGGCTTTATTGTTGGGGTGACCTGGCTGCAAAGAGACAATTTCTATTTTGTGCGCAAAGCCTTCCAAAGCGCCTATATCCCGGCGAAGATCCTCAAAGGCATTGCCATCAAAGGCTCTCCCTTACTGGCCAACGAATTGATCTGGTCGATCGCCACCGCCTCGCTCACCGCCAACTATGCCTTCCGCGGTATCACAGTGGTAGCCGCCCTGAATATAGCATCCACGATTTCTCAATTATTCGCCATCTTTTTTATGTCGATGGGCAATGCGGTTGGTGTTTTGGTTGGGCAGCAGCTGGGTGCCGGTGATTTCGCCAAAGCCAAAGACACCGATCATAAACTGATTTTTCTCAATGTCTGCACCTCCGTGGTTCTGGGCTGTCTCTTGGCTTTGTTTTCTTCCTACATTCCGTTGATTTACAATACGGAAGCTGCGGTTCGTCAGATGGCATCCGGCTTCCTGATTGTGGCTGCTATGGCCTTCCCGCTGCACTCCTTTAACCACAGCGTTTATTTTACGCTGCGTACCGGCGGCAAAACGATCATTACCTTTTTCTTTGACAGTGTCTTCACCTGTGTCGTCAGCGTTCCCCTGGCCTTTTTCCTCTCGCGCTATACCAGGCTGCCGATTGTGACGGTCTATCTGATTGTAAACATGGCCGATGGTATCAAATCGGTCATCGGTTATATCATGCTGAGAACCGACAGCTGGGTAAAAAGTATCATTGCTTAGAAGAAAAGATGTTGCCCCAGCGCTCGGCGTTGAAAACAACGAATGCCCCAACGCAGCTCCATTGTTTTGCCGGTGTTGATTTACCCATACACAAAATGTTATTGCGGTGTGAATTCAACCTACATACAAGGTAGGGAACGGTCTTGACCGTTCCGCGTACCCAGTCCCATGCGTTCCGCGTACTCCGTTTCATGCGTAACCACATTATTATTGCGGTGTTTTTTTACCCATACACAAGGTAGGGAACGGTCTTGACCGTTCCGCGTTCCGCGTACCAGCGTTCCGCGTACCCCGTACCTGTGCATCTCTATTGTTATTGTGGTGTTTTTTTACCCACACGCAAGGTAGGGAACGGTCTTGACCGTTCCGCGTTCCCCGTACCTGTGCATCTCTATTGTTATTGTGGTGTTTTTTTACCCATACGCAAGGTGCGGAACGGTCAAGACCGTTCCCTACATTTGCCCATTGTGTTTTGCACTATGCGATAATTATTCCATTGCTTGGCGGAGTAAATGCAATTGATTTCGGTGTTCCGCATACCCCGTTTCATGCGTAACCACATTATTATTGCGGTGTTTTTTTACCCATACACAAGGTAGGGAACGGTCTTGACCGTTCCGCGTACCCCGTTCCAGCGTTCCGCGTTCCCCGTACCTGTGCATCTCTATTGTTATTGTGGTGTTTTTTTACCCATACACAAGGTAGGGAACGGTCTTGACCGTTCCGCGTTCCCGGCGTAGCTTCATCGTTATTTTGGCGTGAATTCAACCTACACGCAAGGTAGGGAACGGTCTTGACCGTTCCGCGTTCCCCGTTCCAGCGTTCCGCATACCCCGTTTCATGCGTAACCACATTATTATTGCGGTGTTGATTTCACATATACACAAGGTAGGGAACGGTCTTGACCGTTCCGCGTTCCATGTGCAGCTTCATCGTTATTTTGGTGTGAATTCAACCTACACGCAAGGTGCGGAACGGTCAAGACCGTTCCCTACATTTGCCCATGGTGTTTTGCGCTATGCGATAATTATTCCATCGCCCATCGTGTTTTGCGCTATGCGATAATTATTCCATTGCCCATGGTGTTTTGCGCTATGCGATAATTATTCCATCGCCCATCGTGTTTTGCGCTATGCGATAATTATTCCATTGCCCATCGTGTTTTGCGTTATGCGATAATTATTCCATTGCCCATCGTGTTTTGCGTTATGCGATAATTATTCCATCGCTTGGCGGCGTAAATGCAATTGATTTCGGTGTTCCGCGTACCCCGTTTCATGCGTAACCACATTATCATTGCGGTGTTGATTTCACCTACACACAAGGTAGGGAACGGTCTTGACCGTTCCGCGTACCCCGTTTCATGCGTAACCACATTATCATTGCGGTGTTGATTTCACCTACACACAAGGCAGGGAACGGTCAAGACCGTTCCAATGCCGCCCATTCAAAACGGCAATTGAAAGAATTCTGCAAATTCGGGTAGGACACCTGAAATAGCAAATAATATAACTTGACAAAGCCTCCAACGTCAAGGTATTATATCTTGTCTCTTAATTTTATCACGATATCATAATCATTATTTTCACAACAAAGGCGGTCAGTTTTTGAGTGCGAGGAGCGATCCTGACAACTCAGCCAATACAGGATGGACAGGAGGGGTGCGGCTTCTTCCGTCCATCTTTTTTAATGAATCGATAATATAATATCGGTATAATTGTATCGTTATCATGCCGCTGACTGGCTTCAGCCAAATCTTTTTTATATTCGGTCTTCAAGAGGAACCCGAATTACGTTTCTTTAATACTTCAAGAGGAGCAGGAAAGGTGGTGAGGTAGCTATGAAAGAAATACTCCGTCAGGTGAAAGATGCCGAGCAGGAAGCAGCTGCCACGGTGGAAAAAGCCAAAATTGAGGCTGAAGAACTGATCTTTCACGCCAAAACAGAATCAGCGCTCAAACTGGAAAAAACCATCGAGGAAGCGCGCGCCGAAGCAGAGCGTTTGTTATCTGAACGCAAGACTCTCGTAGAAGAGAAATTACAGTCGATCAGTCTGGAAAATCAGGAAACAAGACGTCAGATTGTCTCCGGTGCGGAGCAGCATATTCCCGAAGCAATTGCATTGATTAAGGAAAGGATGGTGAAGCGCGTTGGCAATCGCTGAGATGAAAAAAGTCCGCCTCGTCGCTCACCAGACCTGGCAAAAAAAGCTGATTACTTCCTTGCAGGAGTGGGGATCTGTCCAATTAGTGGATGTCAAGCAGCAGCTGAAAGACAGTGAATTCGCTGTGGAAATCGATTCCGGCGATCTCGATCTCGATCTCAGCGCCGCTGCCGAAGCGCAGGCAAGAATCAAATCGGCGTTGGAATATCTCAAACGGTTCAACAAAAAATCCGAAGGTCTGATCGTCAGCTTTATGAATCTGAAAAAGCAGATCAGCAAGACAGAGATGGCTGATATTATTCAGAATTACGACGGTTTGGCAGTCGCTGACCGCTTCAGTCAGTATGAAAAACGTCTGGCTGAAATCGCCAACCAATTGAGCCGCTTGGCGGCTGAACGCAGTCAGCTGACGCCCTGGCAAAAACTTGATCTGGCTCCGGCTCAGCTGAATCAACTGCAGGAAACCGAAGCAGTGCTGGGCAGTATTCAAAATGCGCAGTATCAGGCTCTGCTCAGCAAATTATCGGCAGCGACCCAGCAGCAGGTACATGTTGAGCTGATTGAGCAAAATAACAAAGATTGTCTGATGGTAGTGCTGGCAATTCGCCAGGATGAACGAGTGAAACAGGCACTGCGTGAAACGAATTTTTCAGCGGTCGTACTGCCGCGGCCTGAAAAAACACCAAGTGATGCTCTCATTGAAATCGAAAACGAAATACAGTTGCTGCAAAAAGAGCGCGAGGAAATCGTGGCGACCAGTACCGCAATGCTGGCGGACCAGCTCAAACTGGAAGCGTTAAGCGATTATTACGGACAGAGAGTACAGAAATATCAGGTGAAAAAGCTGATCGTTTCCACCGAGACCGTTATTTTACTGGAAGGATGGCTGGAAGAAAAACAACGCGACGCCTTCCTGCAGAAGATGCAGGAGCACTTTCCTGAGGTGGTCGTTTTGATCACCGAACCGGAAGAAAGCGACAACCCGCCGATCGTTCTCAAGAATAACGCTGCCGCCACACCTTTCGAGTTCGTCATGAATATGTATGGCTGGCCAAATTATCGCGAGCAGGATCCCACCCCGGTGTTGGCGCCCTTCTTCGCCTTGTTTTTTGCCATTGCTTTGGGCGATGCCGGCTATGGTTTGTTATTATTGATTTTAGGCTTCTATTTCATGAAAAAATACGATCTCGATGCCGGCGGCAAGAAATTTTTCCGCTTATTTATGACTTGCGGCGCCTTAACCATGGTTGTTGGTTTGTGTCTGAACGGCTTTTTCGGTAATTTATTGGATTTGCTGCCGTCACTTGCCTTCCTGCGCCGTATCAAAGATGCAGTCGTACTGATCGATCCCATGTCCAATCCCATCGGCATGATGATTCTCTGCGTTGCTTTGGGTGTTGTGCAGGTCTGGACCGGTTATCTGATGAAATCAATCGGCGCCTGGCGCCGGGGCGATAAAATTGGCGCCCTGCTCGATGGCGGCCCCTGGATGCTCTGGATCGCTGCTTTAACCTTCTTTATTCTCACCGCTACCGTGCCTGCCTTCAGCGGCCTGGCTGCCGTTGGCAAATACGCAGCCATCGCCGGCGCTTTGGGCATTGTGCTGACCCAGGGCCGCGGTTCCAGCAATATTTTTGCCAAACTGGGCGGCGGTTTATACGCGCTCTATAATACCATCGGGCCGTTGAGCGATACCTTATCCTATACCCGCTTGCTGGCTTTGGGCTTATCGGGCGGCGTCATTGCCATGGTGGTCAATACTTTTGCTGTCATGCTGAAAGACATCCCCTTTGTTGGCTGGCTGCTGATGCTGGCCCTTTTAGTGGGCGGTCACCTCTTCAATATCGTACTTTCCCTGCTTGGTTGTTTCGTCCATTCTGCCCGTTTACAGTATGTGGAATTCTTTACCAAGTTCTTCGAAGGCGGCGGAACCCCGTTCCGACCTTTCAGACGGGAAACCAAATATACCGTCATCAAAGAGTAAGTTTTTACAGCGAAAATAGCTGTTGATACTTAGGAGTCTAAAACAAAAAAAATACGTTTGGAGGAATTTTTCATGACAATTGTATCATGGTTTGGTGTCAACGCCGGTTGGTGTCTCGCAGTTTTTGGTGCCGCTATGGCCGTTTTAGTCGCAGGCATTGGTTCCAGTATTGGTGTTGGTCTTTCCGGA
>JAJFTT010000011.1 GCA_021372785.1 Negativicutes bacterium
AGTCTCAGTTGGAGTGATTTATGCGAAGAAGCCATCTGGTGGGCAGATCACGGCAATCATGTTTCGGAATTTGAGCGGGAAGCAACTATGGATATGCATGCTGTCTTTACCTATGATCCCGAAGCCAGAGAATACTTCAAACCCAACGGACGGCTGGTAAAAATCGGTGAACGTTTCCCCAAACCGGGTCTGGGCGACACCCTGCGCGGCTTCGCCAGGGAAGGACCCGACTATATGATCCGGGGCGATTGGGCCAAAGCTTACGTGGCAAAGGCCAATTCGCTCGGCTGGCAGATCAATCTTGCTCATATGACAGAAAATCCGCCCCGTTGGGTCGAGCCATACCGTTTTCGGATAAAAGATTACGAGATCGCCTGCCTGGCTTTACCGCAGCAGCAAGGGCAGCAGCAAGCCCTGATTTTAGGAATTCTGGATCAGCTGCATCTCGAGCAATACGAACCTTATTCCGGCGAACATCTCTATTACATGGCGCAAGCCTTACGCATCGGAAATTTTCATACCGGTTACATGAATGACCCCGTCATAGCCAATCCGGATTTTGATCTCTTCCGGGATCCTGCTTATCATGCTTATCTGGCCCGTCTGATCGAAAGCAACAAAGCCAAAGTCGATTTAAGCGAGCATCTGAAACTGACAGTCAAACCCGGTCCGCGCGGCAGTCTGGCCAGTGAGTGCTTTGCTTCTGATGACCGGCCGAGGGCAGCCTGCGGCAGCTGTGAAATCAGCATTGTCGATACCTACGGTAATTGGCTGCAAATCATGAATACCATTCAGGGCAGCGGCATTGCCGGTGCAGTGGTGGGCGGCGTGCCGATGGGCGGCAGTTCTGCCGCTGTCAATGGCTTTGAAGGCATGCAGGTCAAATTGGTCCCCGGCGCCCGCATCCGCATGATCATGGGGCATACGCTGCTGTTTAAAAATGGTCGGCCGGTGCTGATGACCGGCAGTCCCGGTAATCCTTCCTTCTCTCAAGCGCAGATGCTGACCAATCTGCTCTTTTACAAGCTGGACCCCTATACAGCCGGTTATCTGCCGCGCATGTATGGTTTTATCAACGATACCACTATCTTAATGGAAGACCGGATCCGCCCTGAGGCAATCCGGACGCTGCACAAACTCGGTGTTGATCTGGTGGTTTCCGAGCCCTGGGACTCTCACACCGGCTCTTTCCAGACTTGTTTTCTGGACGAGAACGGCGCTCTCTGTACAACGGTCGATCCGCGCCGCTGCGGTGTGGCAGACGGACTGCAATAATCATTGTCTGCCTTCCGCATCGGCAAGAACGAGAGGCTGCAATCAGCGGTAAAAGTGAGGGGATGAAACGATGATCTCAATCGCAATCCCGGGCAAGGATAATCGATAAAAAAAGCACCGCTGCCTGTTCTCGACTTTTGAAAACAGGCAGGGTGCTTTTCAAAATGCGACCTGCGGCGCTGTACGCTTTCAGCGTTATCGATTACCGCTCAATCGACGCAATAAAGCGATTTCGGCAGCATATCCCTCCAACTCATTGGGGGTTTCCAGATTGAACGGCAGGCCGGCTAATTCCGGCTGATTGATAAAATTAACAATGGCCTCTGTGCCGATCGTGCCTTCTCCAATCGGCGCATGCCTGTCCTTATGACTGTTCAGCTGATTCTTATTGTCGTTGACATGCACGCCCATCACCTTTGACAGCCCGATCACGCGATCCAATTCGCCCAAAACCTGCCTGGGTTGGTTGACGATATCATAACCGGCGGCATGCAGATGACAGGTATCAATGCAAATACCGAGTTTTTTCGTATGGGTGACCCCCTCCATGATTTGCTTCAGCTCTTCAAAAGTCGAGCCGATTTCAGAACCTTTGCCGGTCATGCCTTCCAATAAAACCCAGGGGCCGTCTTCTTCTTTGATCACCAGATTCAGGGCTTCAACGATATGATCAATCCCCTGCTCCGTGCCTGAGCCAATATGGCTGCCCGGATGGAACAAATAACGCGCTTCATAGGGAAGACGCTGCACACGCTCATAATCGTCTTTCAGGGTATCCAGCGCGAATCTGCGTACCTCCTCCTTGGCGGAGCCTAAATTCATCGTATAAGGCGCATGGGCTAATAGCGGTCCGAACTGATGTTCCTGCAGCAAGTCCGCGCATTCTGCCAGATCCTGCGCAGCATATGCTTTGGCTGCGCCTCCGCGCGGATTACGCGTAAAAAATTGAAAGCTGGTAGCATCGATCCGGATTGCATCGTGCGCCGCAGCCGTAAAGCCTCTGGCAATGGAAAGATGACAGCCTAAATAGAGCTTATTCACAGAGTTCCTCGCTGTTCTCCGTTGGCGTTTCTTTCGGCAGTCCTTCAAACAGATAACCGCCTTTGACACGGGCCCAGCGCGTGATTTTTAAGTCCCGCGGGATCAGGGAAGAAAAGGTTTCCAAATCAAGTTTATAATCGTCACAGATTTTTAACTCCGATTCTGTTTTATCACGATGCGGCCCCATACAAGAACGTTGTTCCAGAGAAAACAAATGACAGGCCGGACAATTATCTTTGTATGCAACCATAACCCTTTTCTTCTTTTTATAACTAAACAAAACGATCGCCTCCCGCTCTTAAGCACGTTTCATATTGATACCTAAATTCTTATTTAACATCTTACAAATTCTCGAACAGTAAGGGAATTTCCTTTATTTCATTCTCTCTTTCTTCAGTATTTTTTACAATAACCGCGGCGAAAGCCCTGATCACGCTAAATTTCTCCGTTTTGTAAAAAACAATAAAATTCTCTCGCCCGAAAGGATTTCTTCTCTTAGGCGGCAAATAAAAGAGAGGAAAATGTAACAAAGGATGAGAAGAATGCCGGAATTACCAGAAGTCGAAAATATACGCCGCAGTTTACTGCCTTATTTACCGTCCGCTCCAATTTGCCGAACCGAGGTTCTCCGGGAAGGGGTGATCGCGCCGCTGGATGCGGCTGCCTTTGCCAGCTGTTTGCAGCATAAGACTATCGTTGCTGCCAAACGGCGCGGTAAATATCTGCAGCTCTGTCTGCAGCCGGAGGGTTGCCTGCTGATCCATCTGCGTATGACCGGACAACTCTACTGGCTATCGGCCGAACGGAAGGCAGTTACACCTTTGCTGCCGCATACCCATGTTATCCTGCATTTTGCAGACGGCAGCTGCCTGCGCTATGTGGATGTGCGGCGGTTTGGTAAAATTCGGTTTTGGCCGGCAGAACCGGAGGATCCGGGTTATCTTGCATTGGGTCCGGAACCGTTGGAATCTGATTTTAATGTTGCTTATCTGAGCCGAATCTGTCAAAATCGCCAGACGCCGATCAAAAGCTTGTTGCTGGATCAGCATCAAATCGCCGGCTTAGGCAATATCTATGCCGATGAAGCACTTTTTCGGGCAGGCATTCACCCGCTCGAAACAGCCGGCAACCTCAAATTCAGTCAGATCCGGCGCTTGCAGGCAGCGATTACCGAAGTTCTGCAGGAAGCGGTGCAGGCGAAAGGCAGCAGTATGCGGGACTATTTGGATGTAAATGGAAACAAAGGCAGTTTTCAGGAGCAATGGTCCGTCTACCGGCAAACCGGTAAACCTTGCCCAATTTGCGGCAGCCTTATCGAACGCTGCAAAGTAGCGGGCCGCAGCAGCCATTACTGCCCGCACTGTCAGGCAAAACAGGAAGCACAAGGTTTGATTATCGGCTTGACCGGCGGCATTGCCAGCGGTAAATCCAGTGTCGTCCAATGGCTGGCAGCCAAAGGAGCCAAAATTGTCGATACGGACGCCATCTCGCACCGGATTACAGCGGATCAATCAGCCGCCGTGACGGAAATCAGCGAGGCATTTGGCAGAGACGTACTCCTGGCGCCGGGCGTCTTAAACCGCCGTCGGCTGGCTGAGCTTGTCTTCCAGGACCCGGCAAAGCTGGCCCGGCTCAATGCCATTTTACATCCCAAAATCGAAGCGGAAATGCAGCGGCAGATTCATGAGTATCGTCAAAGTAAGAGCGGGCTGCCGCTGGTCCTCGATATTCCCCTCTTATTTGAAGCCGGTCTGACACGCTACTGCGACACCATCTGGCTGGTTTGGCTCGATCGTCAGAGTCAGCTGCAGCGTTTGCGGCAAAGAGATCAACTGAGCGAACCGGAAGCACTCGCCCGCCTGGATGCACAGTGGCCGATGGAAAAGAAAAAAGCGCTGAGCGATGTGCTGATTGATAACAGCGGCAGCTGGCCGGAAACCGAAAATCAGCTGCAAATCCAATGGGATCGTCTTCGCCTGACGATGGAAAAGCAAACAGCGCAGAGCAAGCACTCCCCCGCTGCAAATCCTGACGGAATCCACGCCTTGTCAGCTTCTGATCCCTGCCGTTATCATTGACTTTTATCGGGGATGACCCTATACTAAAAGCAGATGATTCGGGCAAAATTCTGAAAAGAGTACAGTCATATGAAACATGCAAAGAGAACCTACTTGATCCTTCTAACTTTGCTGATCCTGCTGCTTTCCGGCAACCTATTCGGCAGAAACAGGATCATGAATGAAAAGAACCAGGAAATTCCTGTGCTGACTTATCACTGTCTGACCGATGATCCCGCCATAGCGAAATCCGATCCCCTTTCTGTCTCCGGCTAAAAATTTGCAGCAGAATAAGCGAAGATATAAGAAAGACAAATGAATGCTTCGAGCAATACCTGGGTTATCGTCCCCGTGCCTTTGCCTATCCCTACGGAGCTTATAATCAGATCAATGATGAAATTTTGAAAACGGCCGGCTATACCGTCGCCTTTACATCGGAAAACAAAATCGGCAGGCAAAATGACAGTCTTTATTTGTTCCCCAGAGTGGAAGTCTACGAACAGACCAGTTTGGGCTGCCTCTTGCTGAAATATAGCCTGATCAACCTTTTCCGTTAAAACAGCGCACTGGCTTTTCTCTGTTTCCCGGTCTGCCTTGCTCTCTGATCCGCCGTTACAGCGGATCAAAATGATCAAATACCGCCAAAAGGAGTGACGAGACTTGAACCAACTGAGCGAAAAACTAAACGGCATCCTGAAAATGAATCTGGCAAAGAATTACACTTCTGTTTCCTATGCCATCCTGAAAAATGGCGAATTGCTGGCGGCCGGCGCAATCGGCAACAGCGGCGGGCCGCATAAAAAGCCTTCCACCATCCATGATACCTATAATGTGGCTTCCATATCAAAAATTTACTCTACGCTCGCCGTAATGAAACTGGTGGAACAAGGTAAGGTGTCTTTGGATGAGCCGATTGTCAAGTATCTTCCCCGCTTTCGCATGCCGGACGAGCGTTATCGATTGATCACGCTGCGTCATTGTCTCAGCCATACCAGCGGACTGCCCGGCACACAATGGAAAGGGTTTTCCGTGTCCGATACCACCGATGCGCATTACTATGATGATGTCTACGATTATCTATCGTATAATTACCTGAAAGCCAACCCCGGTGAATACGCGGTTTATTGCAATGACGGCTTTACCATGGCGGAATTGGTGGTCGCAGAAGTCAGCGGCATCCGCTTCTCCGCTTTTTGCGAACAATTTATGATGCAACCTCTGGCGGCCGCTACGACCAAATTCTCCGAACAACTGACAGGCGAAAACACCTTGGTCAGCGAAGGCGGCAAACCCGCCGAATTGCTCTTAATTCAGGGCGCCGCCGGCATCACGACCAGTATGCCTGATCTCTGCAAACTGGGTCAAATGATCCTGCACCCGGGAGAACTGTTTCTCCCCAGCTCTCTCGAAGAAATGGCAAAACCACATGGCGTTAGTTTCCTGACGGAAGACGATCGCAGCACAAGTTTTGGTTTGGGCTGGGACAACGTCAATATGCAAGATCCGGAATATGATTTGGGGGAAGGGGTGCTGCAAAAAGGCGGCAACAGCTTTCAATTTAATAGCCAATTCATAGTAATCCCAAAGTTTGAGGCAGTCCTCGCGATTTCAGCCACACATGACTGCAAATGTGATGTCAGCGAAACCATCCTGCGTCTGTTTGCCGTTGCCTTGTTGGAAGAAGGCATCAATATTTATCAAAAACAGAAGCTGATTCCGCAGGAAATGATCGGGCGATATGCCGGCCTCTATCTGCTACCGAACGCGATTTATCAGGTACATCTCTACGCTACAACCTGCAATATCACGCATGACACCACCCGCGGTGAAAGCGAAGGCGTGTATAAAAACCTGAAATTTAACGGCAATGTCTTCGAGGCTGCGGATGGTCAGACTTTTTACTTCAATGAAAGTAAGGGTTCTGTCTACCTGATCACCAATCTGAAAGGCAGACGGATTCCGCTGGCACAGAAAGCAGCCAACTATCCGGCCATCTCCGCCGCCTGGCAGAAACGTCTCGGCAAGCAATACATCGTGATCGATGCCTCCCCTTATGATCTGGTCATTCGGGATATCGCCACCGGCTTACAGGTGGCTTCGCTGCCGGATCACTCCGGTATTTTGATTGCCTCTCTTTCCGCCCGTGATGACAGTGAAATTTATGGTGTTTTTGAAGGTTCTTTTGTGCCGGCTACGGATGAGATCGGCAAGGGATTTATCAACACGCCGGCAAACGGCAGCCGCGACCTGCTTTTTCCCTGTTTTGAAGTGAAAAACGGCATCGAATACTGTCACGTCGCCTCCTATCTTTATCGTGATGTCGCAACACTTGCGGATTACTGCGGTCAGGGTTTTCATCAGGGCAGGATCAATCAGGTTTATCGCCTGAAAGAGGAGCTCAGCAGTCTGCCGGAGGTTCCAAATGGGCGCAGGCTGTTTGTACTGAACAAAGACATGTCGGTCGTCTATGATTCCCTTAGCAAAGATAGCTTCAAACCGGTCAAAGAAGGCTATATCTCATTCATTTAAGCAAGAACCATGTAAAGTTTTTTTCATTTTTACTTCACAATTTGATGATACATTTTTCTCTTCCATGGCTTATACTATCGTTGTTGCAGTGATTCGCTGCCGCTGAACCGATTCATAATCCTGTAAGGAGGTATAAAAAATGGCACAACAAAACGACATTCCGGAAAAAACAAACGAACCTGAAATGAACCGTGCAAATGCTCCTGACGTTGCCGATGCTTTGTCCGATTCCGCTGTCCCCGTGACAAAAGAAGAACTGTCACAGCCGCAGAATAAGGAAGACACAGCGCCGGAACATGCGGTTGATTTTATCCTGATCGGAAAACCAATCGACAATGACAGGAAGGACGAAACGGAAATGATGAACCAGGCAGAGCCGGCTGCTTTTTTGCCGCCGCGGCGTGCGGAGCATAACGAAAGCAAGCCGCCGGCAGTTGATTTGTCTTTGCCAAAAGGTCCTTATATCACGGCGGATCGATTGTCCCGAAAATTGAAACGTCAGATTTTTGCTCTGGTCGCCGTCTGTATGCTGGTCACCGGTGCGCTTGGTTTTGGCGGGGGTTATTACCTGTCACGCCAGAACAGAAATGCTTCCTCAATCAGTCTCTATGAATCCTCTCGGGATCACAACCGTGATGCGGCGCTCACCAAATTCAATTATATCCAGGAAGACGGCCTCAGTCAGCCCTTGAGCGTCAGTCAAATCACAGCGCTCGCGGCGGATTCCGTCGTAGAAATTCAAACCGAAGCGACGATTGAAAATTGGCGCAGCGTACAGTATGTCACAACCGGCGCCGGCAGCGGTGTCATTATTTCCGAAGACGGCTACATTATCACCAATCAGCATGTCATCGACGGAGCCAGCGTCATTGCCGTTTCCCTGCGCAACGGAGAAGCCTATGAAGCGAGTTTAGTCGGTTCCGACAGTAAGATCGATATTGCTATCTTAAAAATTAATGCGACCGGGCTTACACCCGCTGTCTTTGGGGATTCGGATCAACTGGTGGTCGGCGAACTGGCGGTTGCCATCGGCAATCCGCTCGGTCAGCTGGGAGGGACGGTCACAGACGGCATTATCAGCGCTTTGGACCGTGAATTGGAATTTGACAATGCAACCATGAATCTGCTGCAAACCAATGCCGCGATCAATCCGGGCAATTCGGGCGGCGGCTTATTCAACGCCTACGGTGAACTGATCGGCATTGTCAACGCCAAATCCACCGGTACCGGCGTGGAGGGTTTGGGCTTTGCGATTCCAATCAATGATGTCAAAGCAGTACTCGGCGACCTGATGACCTACGGCTATGTCAGAGGCCGCATCGATTTGCATCTGACTTTGCAGGACGTCAGCAGCTACTACGGCATATTTTACGGGATTGCCAATCCCGGTGTCTATGTAGCCGGGGTGGATACCGGCTCCAATGCTGAGAAAAATGGTATTAAAGCAGGCGACTATCTGCTTTCAATCGACGATACCCGGGTTAATTCGGTTGCCGAAGTAAACAAACTGCTGCAAAATTACAGTGTCGGTGATCAAATCAACTTCCAAATCATGCGCAATAACCGCACTTATAGCGGTTCGATGATTCTGGAAGCGTATACCGGAGAATAAATACCGGACTGTGCATTAAAAAATTGCAAGCCATAAAAGGAACACCGGGCGGTTCGCAACATCGCCCGGTGTTCCTTTTATGGCTTATGAGCGTCTTGGCTCACTGCTCCGGTTGTAAATACCTGACGAAGTATTCCAGCAAGCGACGACGATAATAGGGGTGGTCGTGTAAATCATGATGACGATTGGGAATGATCAGCAAATCAAAATCCTTATCGGCATTGATCAGGGCGTTGACAATCCGCATGGTATTGGCCGGATGCACGTTGTCGTCCAAATCGCCGTGAATCAGCAATAAATGCCCGCTCAGCCGGTCCGCTAAGAATTCCGCATTCTGCGCCCGCCATAAATCGCGCTCAAACTCCTGCATAAACAGTTCCGACCAGCCGGCACTGTAGATTTCCTGCGCATGATTGCCGCTGGAGGAAACCCCGACCCGATACAGTTCCGGTTTTTTCACCATGTACTGAAAAGCGGCGAAACCGCCGCCGGAATGCCCCCAAATCCCCAGCCGCCCCAGGTCCAGAAAGGGATATTTTGCCGCCAGGGCATAGAGGACCGCCGCGTGATCTTCAATGCCCGCGCAGTCACCCATGTGGTTATAGCAGGCGTCATGGAATTGCTTGCCGCGCAGCGGGGTGCCCCGCCCATCGATAATCACGCAAATAAAACCGAGTTTGGCAAAACTTTGACTGAAGCCGGCATGACGGCCGATTGTTTCGCTGAACGTCTGCGGCGCCAGCATTTTCTGATTACCGCCGTAGCAATATTCCACAACCGGATACTTTTTGCTCCGATCCAGATCAGGCGGTAATATCATTACACCATAGATCTCCGTTTGTTGGTCGGCAGCCTTTTCTGTAAAACCAATGGGGTAACTGTAACCGGCCGCCAGGAGCCGGCTGCAGTCGCAGCTGCTGATCGTGCGCAGCAGGCTGCCGTCGATACGATAGAGTTTCGTCACCGTCGCCCGATAGAAGGCGGAAACGGAATCGATCATATAGCAGCCGTCCGGAGAGATTTGCGTTTCGTGATCGCCGTCTTCCTGCAGCAGGATCCGCAGCTCTCCCGTTATAAGGTCAAGACAATAAGGAAATTTCTGATACGGTGTCTTGCCCATACCATGATTGCTGGCGGAGAAATACAACTTTTGCCGTTCCGCATCGAGATACAACAGCTGACGAACATAATATCCGTCGGTCAGCTGCGTGCAAGTCCCGTCGCTGAGATCGTAACGGTATAAATCAAGACTGCCGTTGCGTTCACTCAGCCAGAACAGACAGTGCAATTTCTCTGAGATACAGTATTTTCTTTTGCTGAATTCCGTGGCGTTCGGTCCGATACTCTGCATTTTCAATTGTTCGGCAAAAAGAAAGGTCTCCGCCGTTTCCGTAAACAACAGGCGGACTTCTCCGGTGCTGTGCTCGGTCAGATAAACATAACTGCGTGTATTGCTGCGGTTTTTCACTTCAAAGACCGTATAATTTCCCTCCAGCGAATCAGCAAAACCGCCCGGCATCGTGCCGGAAGAGGTGATTTGACCCAAGCCCAGCGAACGAAAACGATTCATCGACAAATCCGCCAGATAATATTCCACGACCGGCAAATTGGCGTCGCCGGGCAGAGGATAATGATAGGTATATACGACAGGACGGACCGCCTGATCGCCCTCCGGAACACTTTGCACCAACGTCAATTTTCCCACTTTTTTCAGATTCATGCGGTAGGTGAAGATTTGCCGGCTGTCCTGCGTCCAATATGCCCCCACGGGAGTGGCTGTCCCTTTCAGCTGCGCCGCGATCACACCGCTGGCATTGGCGCATAGGATGCCGTAGCCATCTTCCGCTTCTCCATCTTTGGTGAGGGCGGTGCTGACACCGGTCAAGAGATCCATGACGAATAAATTGCCTTCCGCAGCATAAACGGCTTTGCGCTGATCCGGGGAGATGCGGGCATCGGCAGGCGCTTCTTTGATCAAGTCTATGATTTGCTTCCCGTCAAAAGCAAAACGCAGCTGATACTTGCCATCCGGCTTCAGGGAAAAAACGGGGATCTCATCAGCCTGTAACTCCTCAAATACAATCGGCAGCTGATCGGGCTCCGCTTCTTTTCCCAAGCGCTGCCCTAGCGCTTGGGCTAAAGCTTCGTGATCGAACAGTTCCCGCTCTTTCCCGTCCGACAGATTGTGCAGAACGTAGCGGACTTGTTTGTGATCATTGATGAATTCTTCCCGCAAATAAAGCAAACGATCCCCGCCGACAAACCAGGATTTGAAAACAGCATTCGTAATTAAAGCTTCTGCTTTTTCCGGCATCAATTGATAAGCGGCAGTCATTCTATCCTGTGCACTGGCCATGCTTTCGATTCCCTCCCGTGCCGCAATTCCGGCTGAATCAACCGGTTAAAACGCCCAGTCAATGCGCTGATCCGGACAGAGCGTTTGATACACTTCATTCAGTATTGCAAGGTAAGCGAAAAGATCGGCTTCACTCTGCGCTTCACAGCGGCTGACAATCGCCGGCTGCGTATTGGAAGCGCGGAACAGTCCCCAACCATGCGGAAAAATCACTCTGACACCGTCGACCGTAATCACGGGATACTCCCGGCTCAAACGATCTTTCAGCTGCTCGACGAAACGGAATTTCAAATCATCCGCGCAGGCGATCCGTGTTTCAGCAGTGCTGTAATATTTTGGTATACTGTTTACCATGTCAGACAGTGTTTCTTCGCTATGGCTTAAGATCCGCAGCAGACGGCCGGCGGCATAGAGCGCGTCATCAAAACCATAATATTCATCGGCAAAAAAAAGATGTCCCGACATTTCACCGGTAAACAATGCCTTGGTTTCCCGCATTCTAGCTTTGATCAACGAATGT
Organism: Negativicutes bacterium; assembly: GCA_021372785.1. Classification (NCBI taxonomy): domain Bacteria; kingdom Bacillati; phylum Bacillota; class Negativicutes; species Negativicutes bacterium. The sequence goes on from JAJFTT010000011.1 coordinate 11,391, forward strand.
CCGGTGCGGCAGAATTCAGGCCGACCGCCCAGACGATTGATTTCATCAACCAGACTTTGTGAACATTTCACTTCCACCAGGCATAGCGCTCCCGGGTGTTCCGCTAAAATCTCACGCCAGTAAATCGCCATCAGGGTATCACCGTAGAGAACAGTGCCGAACGGATCCACCACACCCAGACGATCTCCGTCACCGTCAAAGGCGATCCCCAAATCCGCCCGCTCCGCCAGGACTTTTTCCCGCAGGAACTGCAGATTTTTGGCTTTGGTGGGATCCGGTTCGTGATTGGGGAAGGTGCCGTCCGGTTCAAAGAAAAGCGGTGTGAAACTCAGATTGCGGTAATTTTGCAAAAAAGCCCGGCTGACCGCTCCGGCACTGCCGTTGCCGCAATCCACCACCACATGCAGCCGGCGCTGACCCAAACGAATTCGCCGGGTTAGTTCATTGACATAAACAGCCGCCAAATCAACCTTGGTGAAAAGCCCGCGGCGGGGCGGAACGATCGTCTGCAAAGTGCCCGCCTCGGCTTGCTGGGCCAATTGACATACCTTTTGAATTTCCTCGCCATAAATAGTCGACGGACCACAGGCAACCTTCATACCGTTATCCTGCGGCGGATTATGGCTGGCCGTGATCATGATACCGCCGTCAATAGCCAGTTTTTTACCCGCATAATAAAATAAAGGGCTGGTACACATGCCAATGTCTGTCACATCGAAACCAAATGTTAAAAACAATTCGATCATGGTCTGACTGATGCGGGGAGAATGGGTGCGACAATCGCGTCCGACCAATAAATGTCGGATCTTTTGGCTTTGAAAATAAGCGGCCAGCCCTTTTGCCAAAAACCGCAGTGCTTCGGTAGTCAGATCCGTTTCCGCAATCCCGCGAATGTCATATTCCCGAAAAATGCCCGGATTGATAGCAGTCATCATTTAATCCTCTTTATTCAAAAAATAATGCTGAGGTTCGTTCAGTAAGCGCAGCTTCTCAGGATCCTGCGCAATCAGACGATACATTGGCTCCCCGCTGACAAAACCCCAGTAGGGCAAATCGATTGGTGTCAGGCTGCGAATCTGCGGCACTTCGCTGTAATAGGGATTCACTGTCCAAACCGGCTGACCGGACTGCTCCCGCAAATAATAACCGCCGCCATGCAATTGCGCAATCTCACCGTAGATCGAATCAAACCGGGAAGACACCCAATTTGCCATCACCAGGACTTCGGGTCCGGCATTGATGGTGATGTGACCATAACCGGGCGGAATCACCGCTTTCTCTCCTGCTTTGACCTGCATTACCGTCACATCGCCCAGGGTGCCGGCAGTTTTGCCCGGACTTTGCAGCAAATAAGTTGCTTCTCCGTGTAAAACTTCATAGACTTCCGGCCAGGTCAAGGCAGAGCCCGCGATCAGAGGATGATAATGACCAATGGTTTTGATATACTCATCACCGATTTTGCCCGGTCGAATCACGGTAATATCAAAGCGTAAACCCATTTTCTGCATGGTTGTTCGGTGTTCCGGCAAAGCCAAATCACGATACATCCAATAAAGTTCCTGCGGACCTGCCGCCTGCGGCTGTGCCAAGACATTGAGACAGTCGTTGAATCGGCGCACGTTCGGCTGCGGATTGCCCAGAATCGGAGCATAACTCAAATGCATATCCTCATGCAGAACGAGATCGAAGCCTGCGGTTGCTCTTAAGTTTTTCATCGCAAAATCCATTCCTTTCGCAGTGCTCAAGGCACAAATAGAGATGAAAAGGATGCAAACAGTTCCTTTTCACGCTAATTCTCCTGGATTAATTTGCCGCCGATCCAAGTCTGCAGCACCCTGGTATCCTGAATCGCGCCGGACTCGAGGCTAAAAATATCGCGGTCCAGCAGAATAAAATCCGCCAGCATATTCTCCATCAGGCGGCCCTTCTCCGTTTCCTGAAAACAGCTGTAAGCGGAGCCAAAAGTATACATGCGCACCGCTTGCTCAATCGTAAGGCGCTGTTCCGGCAGCCAGCCTCCCAGCGGAAAACCGTTTGGGTCCTGTCGTGTCACGGCACAAGCGATTCCGATGAAGGGGTTAAACGGTTCGACCGGAGCATCGGAACCGCCCGCTACGGGGATACCCAGCTCAAGCATGGATTTCCAGGCATAAGAACTGGCAGCGCGCGCCGGACCGATGCGCTCCTCCACCACATGCAGGTCTGTACCGACAAAACCCGGCTGTGCGTCAATCACAACACCGAGACGCTTGATCTGTTCCAGCTGGGCAGGGGTGGTAAGCTGCGCATGAATGATGCGCGGCCGCGCATCACCGCTGGGATGGGTTCCCAAGGTTTTTTCAAAAGCGTTCAGTATGCCCTGAATTGCGGCATCTCCGATGGCATGACCGCTCATTTGATAACCTAAGACATGTCCCAGGCTGAGCAGAGCGGTTTTCTCTGCCTGTGTCAGGGTTTCCACGCCGCAGTTGGTCGGATCATCACTGTACGGCGCCAGCAGATGGGCAGTCCGGCCGCCCAGCGAACCGTCGCACATTATTTTCAGCGGGCCAAAACTCATCCGCTCCGCATCCACCTGCGGTTGATTGAGCTGCCGCCAGGCATGAAAATTCAAGAAGGTTTCAACCTTGGCAAAGAGCAATTGATGGTTGACACGCAAGCCCACCGGATTGGCCTGGATCCAATCAGTATAGGCAGTCAGGCAAGTCTGCCAGCCCTCGTTGCCGGTATTGCCAACATCATTGGTCTGCACGCTGGTCAGACCGGAGGCAGTCACTGCCTTTGCGGCATTGCTGATATAGCGCTGCACATCCGCAGTCGTATCTTTGGGGTAAAAAGCCGAAATCAAAGCAACGGCAGACTCCCGGAAAATCCCCAACGGTTCCCCCTGGGCATCCAAATCGACTTGCCCGTCCGAACCGCAGCGATAGCCATGGCCAACCCCGGCCAAACGCAGCATCGCGCTGTTGCAAACCGCAATATGACCGCAAGCGCGCACAATGACGACCGGTTTATTTTCCGTTACCTGATCCAAATCATAACGGGTTGGCATTGCCCTGTCATCAAAAAGGTCCTGCAAAAAGCCACGGCCGGTGATGATCTGCCGCTCCGGATGCGCGGCGGCATATGTCCGGCAGCGCGCCACCACTTCCGCTCTGGAAGCGGATCCGTTTAAATTCACCCAATCCATCATCCGTCCGATATTGACCAAATGCTGATGACTGTCGTGTAGACCGGGAATCACCCTTGCTCCAGCCAAATCTATCTTTTCGCAGCCCGTCACTTGATTGATTAAGTCAAGATTCTTACCGATTGCCCGAATACGTCCGTTTTCAACCAGCATGGCCTCGGCTTCCGGCTGATTTTGATTCCCGGTCCAGATCCGGCCGTTATAAAAAAATGTTTTCTGCCGCACTTACCGCTACATCCTTTCTCTATCCGGTTTCCACAATTTCTATCTGTTTCAATTCCCAGTCCGACGCAGAAAATCCTGCTTCTTCGCGAAGAAAACAGGCAGCTTCTTTTTCTAAAAAAACAGGGAGGAATTATATTTTGTATGGCGAAATACTATTTGTCTTGATTATTCAGGATCAGACAAAAAACAAACGGAAGGGTGAAAAGATGTATGGCTTCTCTGAAACTGGACTATACCCGCTATTACCGTTACCATGCGCTGGTGGAAGCGCTGGAGAATTTCTGCCTGGACCATCCGGAACTGACCCGTCTTTTTTCTCTCGGCAAAAGCTCGGGCGGCAGAGATCTTTGGTGTATGGAGCTGACCAATCATGCGACCGGCAAAGCTGAGGAGAAAGCGGGTTTCTATCTCGATGGCAACACGCACGCCGGTGAAGTCGCCGGCAGTATGGCCTGTCTTTATACCATCGATTACCTCTTGAGCAATTATGGCGAGGATACGCAGGCAACCTGGCTGCTTGACCACAAAACCTTTTATATTATCCCCCGCGTTTCTCCCGACGGAGCGGAGTTCTATCTGACGACACCCTATACCGTACGTTCCTCCGATAAAGAATTCACTTTCCCGGCTTACGCCGATCCCAGCGGTCTGGTGGGTGCCGATCTGGACGGTGACGGTTTGATCCTGCAAATGCGTGTGCGGGATGACCTGACCGGCTCGATGAAAATTTCCGAAAAAGATCCCCGCTTAATGATCAAACGCCGGCCCGATGATTTCGGCGGCGCCTATTATAACGTTTATACCGAAGGTACCATCAACCAATATAACGGTTACGAAATCAAAATGGCGCCCAACAAATGGGGTTTGGATTTCAACCGTAATTACCCCATCAATTGGAAACCGCCTTACCTGCAAAACGGAGCGGGCCCGCGACCGAATTCAGAACCGGAAACCCAGGCGATCACTGATTTTTTACTCAAACAAAAAAACCTGGCCGGTTGCCTGTATTATCACACAGCCGGCGGCGAACACCTGCGCGCGTTCTGTATCGATACCGATGATAAAATGAATCCGGATGATTTGACCATGTATACCGCAATCGGCAGCATGGCGACCGGTTTTACCGATTATCCCGTCAAAAGCCTCTTTGCGGATTATTGTGATTATCAGCCGCAGTGGGGCACTTTCCTCGATATGACCTTTACCTATATCGGGATGTTTTCTTATGCAACGGAATTGTGGGATCTGCTGGGCCGAGCCGGTATGAAGAATCTGACCTATGCCAAGATGATGAAAATGACGCCTGCCGAACAGGAAGAGATGCAGCTGAAATTGCTCAAGTGGAACGACGATGTCATGGCCGGCGACTGCTTTATCGCCTGGCATGAATTCGAGCATCCGCAGTTTGGTAAAGTGGAAATCGGCGGCTGGAACCCGAAATTCGGACGCCAGAATCCTCCGGCTAAGCTGCTGCAGGAGGAGTGTCATAAGAATATGCTCTTCAGCCTTTCCTTTGCTGCCGCCACGCCCGGATTAGCGGTGCGTGACCTGACAGCCGAAAAAATCTCCGAAGGCATCTATCAAATCAGCGGTTGTGTGGAAAATACCGGTTTTATGCCCACCAGCGGTACTCTGCAGGCAGTCGCCACGAAGATGGCAGCCACCGTCAAAGCCACACTCAGCGGCGGTCAAGTCCTGCAGGGCGAAGCAGAACTGGATTTGGGGCACTTAAAAGGGCACGGAAATTCCGGCGGCGGCTACGGCAATGTCAGCGGCAGTGGTTCCCGCAAGAAAGTAGCCTGGATCATCCAGGCTGACGCCGGCAGTAAAATCTGCGTCACCGCCCTGGCTCCCCGCGCCGGCAAAGCCGTCGGGGAACTGGTCCTGGCTTAACGAAACCGGATCAACATTGCTATTCCAAAGAATGATCAAAAATGAAGGAGGATCTCTATGAAAGTCGCTTATGAAGCCGCCAAATATTATGTCTGGGCAGAAATTTTAGATTTGATTGAAAAATGGTGCGCTGCTTTTCCGGAATTAATCAAACAATATCCAATCGGCAAGACTTACGAAGGGCGGACCATCCTCTGTTTGGAATTATCCTCACCGAAAGGCATCGCCGCTGAAAAACCCGGGTATTATATCGATGCCAACTTCCATGCCGGTGAGGTGACCGGTTCCGCTGTCGCGCTCTATACGGTCAGCTGGTTGCTGGAGAATTATGGTACGGATGCGGATGCCACCGCCCTATTGGATAACCGCACCATCTATGTGGTACCCCGTGTTTCCATTGACGGATCGGAAATGTATTTCCACACCCCCTATACGCCGCGCTCTTCCACCCGTCTCTTCCCATTCACCGAAGATCAGCCCGGTTTGCATGCCGAAGACATGGACGGCGACGGCTGGATTACCCAAATGCGCATCAAAGATCCCAACGGCGATTATAAACTTTGCCCGGAAGATCCCCGTCTGATGGTCAAACGGGAGCCCGATGAAGTAAGCGGTGATTTTTACCGTGTTTATCAGGAAGGTAAAATCGTGGAATTCGATGGGGTTGAAGTCAATGCCGCCCGTTCGCGCTGGGGTTTGGATGTCAACCGCAATATGCCCGCGTTCTGGGATATCGATGCCAAACAAATCGGCTCCGGTGATTATGCTCTTTCCGAACCGGAAACCAAATCCGTAGCCGATTTCCTGATCAAGCAAAAAAATATTGCCGGCGCCCAAAGCTATCATACCTCCGGGGAAGTCCATCTGCGCCCCTGCGCCACCATACCGGATAAAGCGATGAATCAAGACGATGTGGCCGCCTATAAGGAGTTAGCCACCCGCGGCGTGGAATTTACCGGTTACGGACACTGCAGCATTTTTGAAGGTTATCTTCCTCCCAGCCAAAGAGATAAACCTTTGCGCGGCGTTTATCTCGATTGGATTTATAATCATCGCGGTATTCTCTCCTGGTCAACCGAACTGTGGAGTTCGACCAATGCAGCCGGCTGCCAGAAGAACGATTTTTCCAAAGAACGCAAAATTCAGACTGCCAAGGAACGGGAAGCCGACATGCTGAAAATGGCAAAGTGGCATGACGAAAACAAGCTCGACTGCTTTGTGGATTGGCACGAGTTCAATCATCCGCAATTGGGTAAAGTGGAAATCGGCGGCTGGAAATCAAAATTCCTGATTCAAAATCCGCCGGAGCGCTACCTTGCCGATCTCTGCGAACGCAATATGCGCTTTACCAACGTTCAGATCAAAGCCATGGCCGAAGTGGATGTCCGCAAAGTCAAAGTGGAAACTATGGCCGATGGTTTGTATAAAATCAGCTGCGGTATCGTCAACAAAGGCTACTTGCCTACCGGCGGTACTCATCTCGCCGAACAAATCAAAATGGTTCGTCCAATTGAAGTCTCAATCAGCGGCGAAAACATTGTTGTCCCCAACGGCAAAGAAAAAATTAAACTGCCGCAGTTAAAAGGACGAGAAGAAAAGAAAGCCGAATGGCTGCTGCTCGGCAAAGCCGGCGGCAAAGTAACGATCACTGCCAGCAGCGAACGGGCAGGTACGGCCAGAGTTGAAGTAGTGCTGCCGTAATTTTCCCGGCAGGCAGCAAAATTCCCTATCACAGCCTAGGCTCCAAAAAACTCGGGTTGCATATGCCTCAAGCCTCTCCACCCTTTCCGTGAGATGGCTCCGGAATACACCTCGAGTTTTTTATGTTTTCATCTCTCTCAGCGCAACAGCATCACCATCCCCAAAGCAAGCGGCTGTCTCCCGCAGCGCAGCATCAGCCTCCGGCTGCAGCTGCCGGAAGGAGATTGCCGTTTGCGGCCAAAAAACAATTTACCCAACTCAGGAATAAATCCACCCCCTCGCTATCCACTCACTCCCCAAAGCAAGCGGCTGTCTCCCGCAGCGCGGCATCAGCCTCCGGCTGCAGCTGCCGGAAGGAGATTGCCGCTTGCCGATCTCTCCTGCATATTCTGCTTGACAAAAGATCTCAGTTTCGCTATAATAAATCAACTTCATCCACATTAAACGATGACGCGAAGAGTAACAAACAAACTGATTTTTCAGAGAGTCGGGAATGCTGCGAACCCGATAAGTCAATGTTTGCCAAGAACACCGCCGAGTTGCCGCCCGAACAAAAAGCCGGCTTCCTTTGCTTTTTCAGTAGACGCGGCCGGGTTCGCCCGCTGCAGCGATTCATGAGTTGGGAGATTGCCATCCGCAAATATTCGTCAGCGGGCAGCATCTCCAAAGTGGGTGGCACCGCGAATAGCAGCCCTTCGTCCCGCTGTAAAGTTTACAGCGTCAACGAAGGGCTTTCTTGATAGCAAGAAAAAACAGGAGGTACTGAAAATGACTGTCACCAAAATCAAACAACTCTACCGCATGGCACAGCCGCCTTACGGCCAGACCATCACCGTCGCCGGCTGGGTTCGCACCACCCGCTCCTCCAACAGTATCGGTTTCATCGAACTGAACGACGGCAGCTTTTTTAAAAACCTGCAAATCGTATTTGAACCGCAGCAAGTCGCTAATTTTGCGGAAGTCGCGAAAATGCCCATCGCAACAGCCCTCAAGATCAGCGGCAGCTTACTTCAAACTCCGGCTGCCAAGCAGCCCTTTGAACTGCACGCGCAGGAAATCATTGAGCTGGCGTCTTCCTCTGCCGATTACCCGCTGCAGAAAAAACGTCATTCCCTGGAATATCTGCGTGAAATTGCCTGGTTCCGTCCGCGTTCCAATCTCTTCTCCGCTGTCCTGCGCGTCCGTTCCGTGGCGGCTTTTGCCATCCATCGTTTCTTCCAGGAGCAGGGTTTCGTTTACGCCAACACTCCTTTGATCACCGACTCCGATGGCGAAGGCGCCGGCGAAATGTTCCGTGTCACCACACTGGATCTGATGAACCTGCCTCATCAGGCAGACGGCAGCATAGATTACAGCCGGGATTTTTTCGGCAAAGAAACCCATCTCAACGTCACCGGTCAGCTGCAGGCCGAAGCGATGGCGATGGCTTTTCGGGACATTTACACCTTCGGACCAACCTTCCGGGCTGAGAATTCCAACACCACCCGTCATGCAGCGGAATTTTGGATGATGGAACCGGAAATGGCATTTGCCGATTTAGAGGACAACATGGCCAACATCGAAAGTATGATCAAATATGTCATCAACTATGTCCTGCAGGAATGCCCGGAAGAAATGGAATTCTTCAACCAATTTGTCGATAACAATTTACTGACTCGCCTGAACAATGTGGTCTCCAATGAATTCAAACACCTTTCCTACACCGCAGCGGTCGAGCTGCTCCTGCAGAGCGGACAGTCGTTCGATTTCCCCGTCTCCTGGGGAATGGACTTACAGACAGAACATGAGCGTTACCTGACTGAGCAAATTTTTCAAAAGCCTGTCTTTGTCTACGACTATCCGAAAGAAATCAAGGCTTTTTACATGCGCCAAAATGACGACGGCAAGACCGTGGCGGCAGTCGATTTGCTGGTACCCGGCATCGGTGAAATTGTGGGAGGCAGCCAACGGGAAGAACGTTATGATGTGCTGATCCAGCGGATGAAGGAATTGAATATGGACCTGACACCTTACAGTTGGTATTTGGAATTACGCAGATACGGCGGGGTATATCACAGCGGCTATGGTCTCGGTTTTGAACGATTGGTGATGTATCTGACGGGAGTCAGCAACATTCGCGATGTCTGCCTCAGTCCGCGCACAGTCGGCAGTATTTCATTCTAAGCAAAACGAAAGGAAGTTTTCCATCCCATGAAAAAAATCACCCTGTTCTATTTACCGCATTGTCCCTATTGCCAAGAAGCCCTGCGGATGCTGAATGAACTAATCGAACAGCATCCGGAATATGCTGCCATCGAAATCGAAAAAATCGATGAAAGTCAGCAAATGGAACTGGCAGCCAAGTACGATTATTATTTTGTTCCAACTTTTTATCTCGGCAGTCAAAAAATGCTGGAGGCGGCTCCGTTCAAAGGCGTCGGCAGCAAAGAAGCCGTTGAAGCAGTCCTGAAGGCTGCGCTGGCAGAGGCGTAATTTCTGCTAAAAATTGAACCGTCCCTACAATCAAAAGGCAAGACCGCGTTCCGACTGCTTCCCGGAATGCCGTCTTGCCTTTTTCATAGAAAAAATACGACAATCTGTCTTTCTCTGCCGGAAAAATTCGATTATTTTCTGAAATAAAACAATTCGTAATTGACAAATACTGTTGGAAGATTTATCATGAAACTATTACGCAATATAAAAAAAACTTATTTGTTTTTTTATCTGTCGATAAACATAGAAAAGCGCTCCTCGTGTTTTTGCTTCACGCTCGACGATCCTAAAAAACAGATCGCAAGATGCCGTTCGGAGGAATCCAGGCAAAAATCAATTGCGGACCACGGATCATGCATCTTTGGAGGTGTTTCAACTTCATGCGTCTCATTCGAAATGATGGATTCTTAACCAACCGTCATCACTTTACCCCCAGTCACCCGGAATACCGCAGCGTGATTCTGCTCAATGTGGTCCTGCTGGCCATGATTCCCATATCTGTCTTTTGTGCCTTCAGCAATCTGTTTTTTTTTCAAAACGCCACCCTGGCAGCTGTCAACCTGCTGGTCATCCTCTTCGCCTGCGGTCTGCTCTGTTATTTTCATAAGACCAATCAATTTATCAAAGCCAGTCATCTTACCGTTTTGCTTCTCCTGTTTTCTTTGAGTCTATATATTGTTTTCAATGGGACCGCCAACTATGCCCTTTATTGGATTTGCTGTTTCCCTCCCTATCTCTACTTCCAGCTGGGGTTAAAGGTTGGCCGGCGTCTGACTCTGATCTATGGTTCGGGGCTCTTAATTTATCTTCTCAGCCGGCATGAACTATGGCAGCCTGCCGGCATGAACTGGAGCGCTATCGGCAATCTATTCTTCGCCACCTTGATGCTAATCCTGATCATCGATTATTTCGAACAAAGCAGGAATGAAGTATCCGCTTTTGTGAGAGAAAAAAACCGTGAATTGAACCTCACCAATGAAGCGCTGCAAAACAGCCAGGAGCAATTGCGGCTGATTCTGGATTCCACCGCCGAAGCGATTTATGGCATTGATCTGCAGGAAAATTGTACTTTCTGCAATCAAAGCTGCCTGGCTTTATTGGGCTATCAAAGAGAAGAAGACTTGCTGGGTAAAAATATGCACAGTCAAATTCTGCATAACCTGCAAGACGGCAAAGTATGTCCGCCGGAAGAATGCCGCATCATCGCATCCCTGCAGGAAGCCAGTACTTTGCATGTGAAGGAGGAAGTTTTCTGGCGGGCCGATGCCAGCAGTTTTGATGCGGAGTACCATTCCTATCCTCAATATAAGGACGGAAAAGTAACCGGTGCCGTGATCACTTTTATGGATATTACCGAACGCAAAAAAGATGAAGATCGGATCAGATTTCTTAGTTATCACGATTCTCTGACCGGTCTTTTGAATAAAAGCCGCTTTTATGAACAGGTTGCCGCAATGGACACCGAGCAGAATCTGCCGATCTCCCTGTTATTCGGCGACATCAACGGTTTAAAATTAATCAACGATATCTTCGGTCATAGCCTTGGTGATCAATTGATCCAAAAATCAGCGGAAATCCTGCAAAAAACCTGCGGGGACTCGGCAATCATTGCCCGGGCAGGCGGAGATGAATTTATTCTGCTCTTGGCGAAAACAGATGCCGCAGCAGCAGAAAAAATCACAGACAAAATTACGGCGGAACTTTTTAAAGAAAAAGTATCCGGCATTCCCTGCAGCATGTCTATGGGGTTCGACACCAAAACAGACTGCTCCCAGGATATTGAACGGACGATTCTCAATGCGGAAAGCAATATGTACCAGAATAAAACCAGCAACCGCAAACAAATCGACTCAGGCATACTCAACACGGTGATCTCAACCCTGCATAATAAACATCCCCGGGAACGTCAGCATTCCCTCAACACCGGCAGGCTTTGCAGCCAAATTGGGGCGGCTTTGCAACTGCCCGAAACCCGAATTAAGAAACTGGGACAAGCCGGCTATCTGCATGATATCGGCAAAATCGTTTTAAAGGATGAAATGCTGCGGACCGATACGATGACAAAAGAAAAACGGGCAGAGCGGCAAAAACACCCGATCATGGGTTACCGTATCCTCAATTTATTTGACGAAACCTTGGATTTAGCGGAGTCGGTTTACAGCCATCATGAAAACTGGGATGGTTCCGGTTATCCGAAGGGATTGCATGGTCTGGAAATCCCGGAAATGTCCCGTATCATAGCAGTCGCTGAGGCTTATGATGCCATGACGAATATTTATTGCAGCAACCCTTTATCCAATGAAGAAGCGCTGCTGAAGATGAGCGAAATGGCAGGCAAAGTCATTGATCCCAACATCACCGCCGTATTTATCGCACTGATGTCAAAAAAACCGGAAACGGCATAAGATTGGCGCTCCTTGTTAATTCACTGCAAAAAAATCCCAGCTGTTGACAGTCTGACTGTCAACAGCTGGGATTTTTTATTCTTTTGGCTGATCGTCCTTGTTACCCTGTTTTTCCGCCAGTTGCTGACGCATTTTTTCCAACTCGGCTTCCAATGCCTGAGTCTGCCGGTTCTTCTTACGGTTGAAAAGCATGCGGCGCAGAACATCATATAAAATAAACAATACCAGCGGACAGGCGATAAAAATTACCATACCAATCGGTGTCTGCATAAAAATCGCGAAATTACCCAGTTTGGAGACATGCAGCAAATATTGCCCTTCCACCATGCTCTCCAGGACCGGATTTCTGTCATTGACGTTGTTGTTATCCCCTTTGGTAGTAAATTTACGCCCGTCGGTGCTCTCGGTGATCTCGACGATTCTATGGGTAATGACTGAATTCCCCTCGCGATAGGAAATGACATCGCCGACCTGCAGGGTATCAGTCGCTACTTCTTTCACCAGGACAAGATCTCCTGAGTAAAACTCCGGTTCCATTGAGCCGGACAAAACAATGAACGGTTTATAACCGAGAAAGCTTGGTACTTCGTTGGGATAGACAAAGGATTTCACGATCAGCGTTGCATTGATGATCAGAAGCGGTAATAATAGGATACAAAGCAGGATGCCGATCACCGTCACGGTTTTATCCCATGTTTTTTTGGTGTGATCCGTCGTGTTCATCTCAAAACCCCCACTCAATTTTTTCCGGATTGGCATAGCGGAATCGTTCCTGCCGGACCAGCGTTGGCCGGATCCGGCGCAATCGATTCTGACCTGATTTGTAACCTTGACTCTGGATCTGTCTTGCAAAGGAACCGCTTACCGTTTCCTTTATCAACCAACCGATAATGTGATTATATGCCGGCAAAGTCACTCAGTCAATAGTTTTTTGCGATATGAAAAGATTTTATACGGTGTTGTCCCATTTTGTGCTCTAGTCGTTACCCGTTTTTGGAAAAATCGCGCTGACCGTTCCGGAATCAGCGGAGTTTGTCACCGTGACTGCACCGGCGATGCTGAAATAATTGTCAGGGATGCCAATGGTTGTATAGCCTTCCGCTGCTGTCAGGCTAATCACAGCCGTGTAAACAATGTTTTTTTTGAACTTATCTCCGGGCGACGGATTCCAGACGATGGTGGCTGTATATTGACTGGTAGCATCTACCATCAGATCGGGTGCGGCATTTTTAACGGGCGGCGTAATACCGGAGATGACGGTCAGGTCAATCGGTTTCGCTGTGACAGCCGCCGTGGCAGCACTTTCTACGGCGCTGCCGGCGGTGATTCCCGTTGCGGCTATTGGCGTCACTTCAAATTTCAAGACAGCGCCGATCACAGCCGCCGTTACCAAATACGTTTTTGCCTCGGCGCCGGTGATCAAAACCCCATCGGCATACCAGCGGAAAATAGAACTACCTTCGAGATCACCGTTCACATCACTGTAGCTATAATTGCCTGTTAGCGTTTGACCAAATTGCGCCATGCCGCTGATTGTCACATTGGTAGCTTGCGGCGCTGCTTCGGCCGGTAGCACGGCGGCTGTTGCGGTGCTGATTGCCGCCAAACCACTGCTCGTGCCCGTTGCTGCCATCGGTGTCACTTCAAATTGGATCGCTTTCCCCAGTTCATTCGCCGATAGCACATAAGTCCGCTCCGTGGCACCGGAGATTTCCGTATCATCGGCAAACCAGCGGAAAATAGAACTACCTTCGAGATCACCGTTCACATCGCTGTAGGTATAATTGCCTGTCAGCGTTTGCCCTACCTGCGCCGTACCGCTGATGCCGACTGCGTCGGCAGTCGGAGCCGCTTCCGCTGCCGTTTCCGCCACTGCCGCAGTCGCTTCGCTCAGTACAGCACTGCCGGCGAGTATGCCGCTTGCCGCCACCGGTGTGACTTCAAAGCGAACCGCTTTCCCCAATTCATTCGCCGATAGCACATAAGTCCGTTCCGTGGCACCGGAGATTTCCGTATCATCGGCAAACCAGCGGAAAATAGAACTACCTTCGGGATCACCGTTCACATCACTGTAAATATAACTGCCTGTCAGCGTTTTGCCAACCTGTAAAAGTCCGCTGATGCTGACCAGGCTGACGCTGGGCGCCGTTTCGGCTGCCACAACGTTCGCTGTCGCAGCGCTTTGCACGGCTGTACCAGAGGTGATGCCGCTTGCGGCTATCGGTGTGACTTCAAATCGGATCGCTTTCCCCAATTCACTCACCGTTAGCACATAAGTCAGCTCCGTGGCACCGGGAATTTCCGTATCATCGGCATACCAGCGGAAAATAGAACTACCTTCGAGATCACCGTTCACATCGCTGTAGGTATAATTGCCTGTCAGCGTTTGCCCTACCTGCGCCGTACCGCTGATAGCGACGCTGCTCACAAAGGGAGCCTCCTCTGCTGCCCGCACCGGCCCGACTGCCTCGCTTGTTTTCACACCGCTGTAACTACCGGAACCAGTGATAATCACCCTAAGATAAGAGGAATCATCCGTCTCTGTCGGCGTATAATTCTTGTCTGTTGCTCCCAAAATATCTTCAAAATTACCGGTTGAAGCGGTGCCTCTTTGCCATTGATACGTTGCCGTCGCCGCTGCCGGGGTCAGATTGCCCGCAGTCAGCTGACTGCCAACCTGTGCGGTACCCTGGATCGCAGCCATCGCTGAAATTGCAGTGGCCGGCGCAGAGGTTACTCTACCCGTAGTATAAGCACTCTCTATTGTGCCGCTATAAGCTCCGCTGCCGGTTACCACCACTCTGAGGAAAGACCAACTGTATTGCAGATTCACAACATAAGTATTGGCAATGGCTCCGTTGATTAAGTCAATAGGACCGCTGTCCGGTGTCTGACAAGCTTGCCATTGATAGGTGACAGTTGCGCCCAGCGGCAGGACCGTTCCTGCGGTTAAAGTTTGCCCTTCTGTGGTGGAACCGATAATTGGCGAGATCGCTGTGATCGGGCAGCTCGCTACCGCAGCTGTTTCTGCGCTGATTTGCGTCCCGTTATAAACGCCTGCACCGCTTACTTTCACGACCAGGAATTTGTTGTAATCGTCCGCCGTCAGCATGTAGCTCGCCGCAGTCGCACCGGCAATGTCACTGTAGCTGCCGCCGGCAGAATTCGCTCGTTGCCACTGATAGGTTACACTAGCGCCGTTTGGAGTGACGCTGCCCGCCGTCAGCAATTGTCCGACTTGTACCGTTCCACTGATAGGTCCGAACGCCGTGATGGGAATTGCGCTATTCACGACCGGACCGGTAGCAACGCTGTATACACTGCCAAAATAGCTGCCGGTGCCGCTCACCATCACTCTGAGATAGCGATTCAGATCAGACTCCTGCATGGTATAACTTTCTTGTGTCTCGCCGGCAATATCCGTAAAGCTGCCGTTTGATGCATTACTGCTCTGCCATTGATAATTGACCGTGGCGGCAAGCGGCGTAATGCTGCCGGCTGTCAAGGTTTCTCCCTTGATCGTGCTGCCGCGGATCGGACCGATTGCCGTAACCGGGGCCAGACTGACCGGCCCGACTGCCTCGCTTGTTTTCACACCGCTGTAACTACCGGAACCGGTGGCGACGACTTTGAGATAATAGTTGTAATCCGCTGCCGACAGACGATAGGTCTTGCCGGCCGCACCGGGAATATTGGCATAAACGCCGTTTTCGGTCTCGCACTTCTGCCATTGATAGGTGGCAGTCGCGCCGCTCGGGCTCAAAACCCCGGCAGTCAACAAGCTGCCGACCTGCGCTCCGCCGCTTGTGGCAGCGATGGAAGACAATGCTGTGGCGGTTCCGCCAGTGATGATGCTGACGGAATAGGCACTGGCGACACTGCCCGTATAGGCTCCCGTCCCTGTCGCGACAACCCGGATATAGTTTTGGCTATAGCGTAAGTCCGCGATGTAATAGGTAGCCGCGGTTGCCCCGCTAATCACCGCAGGCGTTCCGCTTCCCGGTGTTCTGGTTACCTGCCATTCGTAGGTAACCGTCGCGCCAAGCGGGCTCACACTGCCGGCTGTCAGCGTCTGGCCTTGCCTCGTTGTGCCGATCAGATCGGAAATTGCCGTCAGCGGGCAGGCAAGTACCTGTCCTGTGGCTGCGCTCGTAACCGTTTCCGCATAACTACCGGATCCGGTTGCTCTGACCCGGATATACTTCGCATAATCCTCAACCTGCAAGGTATAATTTTTGGCGGTTGCTCCCGGAATATCGTCATACGTGCCGTTCGCTTCGGCTGCTCTCTGCCACTGATATGTGACTGTGGCATTCCCCGGCGTCAGACTTCCCGCGGTCAGCACGCTGCCGACCTGTGCGGTTCCGTTGATTGCCGTAATGGCGGTAATCGGTGTCAGGGTCAGACCCACCGGACCACAATAAGCGCTGGTGATGCTTCCCGTGTAGCCGTTGACGCCAGTGATCACTACCTTCAAATAGTAACCGGCATCCTCCGCTTGCAGAACATAAGTATTTTGCTGAGCACCGTCGATATTGAGATAGGCCCCCCCCACTGCCGCGCTTCTCTGCCACTGATAGGTCAGGTTAGCGGTAGCCGGCTGCGCCGTGCCGGCAGTCAGAGCCTGACCGACAGCCAGTGAACCGGCTGTCGCGCCGATACCGGTGATCGGACAGGCAGTAACCCCGGCGGTAGCGGAACTGATCACGCTGCCGGTATAAACTCCGGAACCGGTCGCCACCACCTTAAAAAAGTAATTCAAGTCAGCCGCCGTCAGGACATAAGTCGTTTTGCTGGCTCCGCTGATATTTTCAAAACTGCCGTCGGCTGTAGCGCAGCGCTGCCATTGATAAGTTGCCGTGCCGTGCGGTGTCAGCCCGCCGGCTGTCAGCGTTTGTCCTACCACAGCGCTGCCGCTGATGGCGGCAATACTTTGCAGCGGAGTCAGTTCACCCGCACTCACTCTGGCGACGGTGGATTCACTGATCACAGTGCCGCTGTAAGCGCCCTTGCCCGTGGCAATGACGCGAAGATAACGATAGCTGTCCTCGCCGGTCATGGTATAGTTTATCGCCGTGGCGCCGGGGATATCGCTGTAAGTCAAACCATTGCCGGTGTCGGAACGCTGCCATTGATAATCGGCGGTCGCTCCGCCTGGCGTCAATTCGCCGGCAGTCAGGGTTAAGCCGATTTTTGTGCTGCCGATTAGATCCGCAATGGCCGTGACCGCCGCTTTTTGCACCAAGCCTGTTGCCAAACTGCTTAAGCTGCCGCCATAGTTACCCGAACCGTTGACCGCCAGGCGGATATAATAACCGTATTCGCTGGCGGTCAACAGATAATAACTCTTGGTGGCGCCGACAATGTCTTCGTATTGGCCATCCGGCGTCAGACACTTCTGCCATTGATAGGTTACCGTCGCCCCTGCGGGAGACACTGCCCCGGCCGTCAGTTGCTGCGCTACGGCAGCCGTACCATGAATCGCTTCCAGCGCAGTCAGCGCAAACGATGCATTGCTGATTTTACTGCTGGGCGCACTGCTGATGCTGCCGCTATAACTGCCGCTGCCCGTAACCGTCACTTTCAGATAACTGTTATAATCGGCTTCGCTGATTGTATAATGAGCAAAGGTCTCACCCGTTAAATCGGTATAGACGCCGTCTGCCATCGGACTGATTTGCCATTGATAAGTCACCGTCGCGCCGCCCGGTTCGATGGTTCCCACGCTTACTGTCTGCCCGATTGCCGCCATGCCGCCGATCGGTCCCAGCGCTGTTATCGTTCCGGCTTCGACCGGTCCTGCAACCGCGCTGACAACTTTGCCAATATAGCTGCCGGAAGCAGTGGCGACGACCCGCAGATAGTATGGATAATCAGCCGCCGTCAGCCGATAAGAATTGTCTGCCGCACCCGGAATATTCTCATAAGTGCCGTCGGCAACCGTACACTTTTGCCATTGATAAGTTGCGTCCGTACCGGTCGGACTCAGATTCCCCGCAGTGAGCGTATTGCCGACTTTGGCCGTGCCGACAATCGGATCCATTCCGCTGAGGGTAGCAAGCACGGTTCCAACCACGCGGCTGGTTGTTTGGGCGCTGGCGATCGTTCCGCTATAAGCGCCGCTGCCGGTAACCAGCACTCTGAGATAGCGATAATTATATTCCGCAAGCACAATGAAATTCTGCGCGGTCGCTCCGGCGATATCAATAAAACGGGTCTCATCGGTTGCATCTGAAGTCTGCCATTGATATGTGACCGTCGCGCCCAGCGGCGTGACCGTGCCGGCGGTTAAGGTTTCTCCCGCGGTTGTGGTTCCGATGATATCCGAAATGGAGGTGATGGGGCAGGCTGCCGTCAAAGCGGAAACCGCACTCGTTACACTGCCGCTGTAACTGCCGGAACCGACAGCAGTGACCTTCATATAACAATTATAATCCGCAGCGGTTAGGCGATAAGTCGAGCCGGTCGCCCCTGCAATCGGTTCATAGCTGCCTTCTTCTGTAGAACAGCGCAGCCATTGATAGGTCGCGGTGGCAGCGGCAGGCGTTAAAGCTCCCGCGCTGATCGTATTGCCGACCTGTGCAAGACCAACAATCGCGCCGATTTTGCTGATGGGCGTATGGGCACTGCCTACTCTACCGGCGGTCGGCGCGCTGGTGGCGGCAGCGGTATAACTGCCGTAACCGGTAGCAACAACGCGGAGATAGTAATTGAAATCAGCCGCTGTGATCGTATAGGTCGCCGAAGTGGCTCCGCTGATATCAGTATAGCTGCCGCCGGCTGTTCTGCATTTTTGCCATTGATAGGTTACGCTGGCTTCAAACGGTGTCAGAGCGCCGGCGCTTAAGGTTTGGCCGATCATGGTCGTACCCTTGATGGCGGCAATCGCAGAGACAACACCGGTAGTGGCCGGGCCGACCGCGATGCTGGTCAGGCTGCCTGTATAGAGGCCGGAACCCAGCACCGTAACCCGCAGATACTGATTGCAGTCTGCCGCTGTCAGCGTATAAGCCGCATTGGTCGCGCCGGCAATTGGTTCATACTCGCCCTCTGCTGCCGCAGAACGGTACCATTGATAGGTCACCGTCGCTTCGTAGGGAGTCAATTCGCCTGCAGTCAGCGTGCGGCCGACCTGGGCGCTGCCGCCGGTGGCTGCAAGGCTGATCAGCGCAACGCTGCTTTGCGTGACCTTATGCACGGTGGAGTCACTCGTCACGCTGCCGGTATAAACGCCCGTGCCGGTCGCAATCACTCTTAGGAAGAACTGACTGTCCGAACCGGTGATCTGATAGCTGCTCGCCGTAGCACCTGTAATATCCACATAGGCCCCGGTGGTGCCGCATCTCTGCCATTGGTAGGTCACCGAAGCGCCGAGCGGTGTGACTGTTCCGGCTGTCAGGATTTGTCCGATTACGGTGGTACCAATTACATCGGAGATGGCGGTCAACGGCCCTTTCTGCACTTGCGCCGTAGCCGCGCTGGTAATCACGCCGGAGAAACCGGCGGAGCCTGTCGCGACTACCTTCAGATAAGCTTGATAATCGTCGGCTGTCAGCAGATAACTGCTGCCGGTGGCTCCACTGATCGCAAGATATTCGCCGTCTATCGTGGCGCATCTTTGCCACTGATAAGTTGCGCTGGCGCCGGCTGGCGTCAGAACCCCCGCAGTCAGAAGGTTGGCTACCTGAGGCAGACCCCCGATTGCCGTGATACCGTTGAGAACTCTACCTTGCGTACTGACCGGTCCGATAGAGACACTGCTCAGCGTACCGGTGAAATTTCCTGAACCACTGACCGACAGACGCAGATATTGCAGATCATCCTCTGCCGTCAGCACATATTGATTTGTATTCGCCCCGGCAATATCACTGTAACTACCGTCAAAGGCCGTACTTCTTTGCCATTGATAAGTTACCGCAGCGTTAGCGGGCAGCAATTGATCCATTGTCAGAGTTTCACCGATGACCGGGTTGCCGCTGATTGAAACGCTGATCAGCGTTTCTTTTGCAGTAGCCGGAAAGACTGCCGTTACGCTGCCGCTATGAGCTGCGTTGGCAGCAACCGCTCCCGTCACCGTAAAGCTGTTATGCTTGACTTTCGCCAGACTATAGCCTGCTTTCGGCGTAACCTGAATGGTCGCAGTATAAACTGTATTGGCGGCAAAAGTAGATACTGCAGGAGACCAGACCAGGGAAAGCGTATATTCCGTTGTTTCGGCTAGACTCACCACCGGAACGGCTCCTTTCACCGGAGCAGTCACCCCATTAATGGTAAGCAGGCTGATATCCGTTGTTACCGCGTTTGTTTTGGCGCTGCGGGCAGGATTTCCGATTTTTTTACCCCTGGTCGCCACCGGAGTGACTTCCACATCGATCTGTTTTTGCTGCAGTGCTGCTGTGATAACTAAGGTTCTTGCGGTAGCGCCGCTAATTGCCGTACGATTCGGATTTCCTGCCAGTATCAACATTTGTGAGCCATCACTGAGGTCACTGGCATACCATTGAATCTGGCTGTCGCCTTCCGGATCGCCATTGAAATCCAGATAAGTATAATCTACGCTCAGCGTTTCGCCAACCATAGAGGTTCCTAAGATACTGACATTGAGCGCCAGCGGCGCCATTTCTTCCACCAGTACAGCCGGGGTCGGCAGACTTCTGCTGGCTGCGCCGGGTGTCGTGCCGCTTTGCGCTGCCGGCGTCACTTCAAAGCGAATGGTCTTACCGCTTTCCGCTATCGTCAGCAGATAAGTGAGGGAGGTCGCGCCGCTGATGGGAGTATCATCCGCATACCACTGGAAAGTACTCGTTGCCTCCGGATCGCTGTTGCTGTCGCTATAAGTATAGGAACCGGTCAGGGTTTGTCCAACCGAAGCGCTGCCGCTGATGCTGACATTGTTGGCCCGCGGGGCGTCCGCTGTCACCACCGCACAACCGGCAGTACTTCTGACTGCCGTACCGCTTAAAGTACCGCTGAGCGCGATGGGGGTTACTTCAAATTGAATCGTTTTGCCGAGCTCAGCCGCCGTGATCAGGTAGGTATTTGCCGTTGCGCCGCTGATCGCGGTATTGTCCGCCAGCCAGCG
This sequence comes from Negativicutes bacterium, assembly GCA_021372785.1. Classification (NCBI taxonomy): domain Bacteria; kingdom Bacillati; phylum Bacillota; class Negativicutes; species Negativicutes bacterium. The sequence continues at coordinate 32,359 of JAJFTT010000011.1, forward strand.
GTAAGTCGAAGTTCCCTGCAAATCGCCGTTCAGATCGCTGTAAGTATAATAGCCACTCATCGTCTGACCAACTTGCGCCGAACCGGTGCTGCCGACATTACCGGCGACCGGTGCAGCTTCCGCATAGACGACCGGTCCGACGGCAGCGCTGGTATAACTGCCGGAATAGGCACCGGAACCGGTCAGGCTAACCCGCAGATATTGACCAAGTTCGTTGGCGCTCAGCGCCAATGTGGCATTGGTTGCCCCGGCTAGATCCGTAAAGTCAGCCGCATTGCCGGTAGCGGAAATTTGCCATTGGTAAGCACCGGTGGCCGCCGCCGGGGTCAAGCCGCCCGCCGTTATCGTATTGCCCACAACGGCTGTGCCGCCGATCGGCGCCATGGCCGAAATCGGGAAAGCGGCGATGCGATCCGTAGAAGCGCTGATCACTGTCCCGGTATAGGCACCGGACCCGATGGCGACAACGCGCAGATAGTAGTTGTATTCTACCACCGTGACAAGGAAGGTTGAAGCAGTGGCTCCGGCTAGATCGGTATAGGTCCCATTGACTGTGGTTGAAATCTGCCACTGATAGGTTACGGTGGCATTGGTCGGCTGTACAGCGGCTGTCAGAGTCTGTCCCGCCTGCGCCGTACCGTTGATTGCAACACTGGTCAGGGGAGTAGGAGTTTCTACGACTGGCCCGGTATAATTGCTGGTGACGGTGCCGGTATAGGAACCGGAACCGGTCGCTTTTACTTTGAAATAATAGCCATAGGTTTGAGTCAAAGGTATTGTATAGGTGTTGGCTGTCGCACCGGCAATATCGGTATAGCTGCCGGATATACTGCTGCTGACCTGCCACTGATAGGTCACAGTAGCCAGCAATGGCGTCACCGTGCCTGCGGTCAAAGTCACGTTGCGGGCAGTGGTATAAAGGATATCCGAAATGGCAGTAATCGGCGTCGTTTGACTGAGTGCGATGACCGGCCCCTTAAAGCCCGAAATCACAATACCGGTATAAGCTCCGGTTCCCGTTGCGCTGACCTTGAGATAGTAACCTAAATCCGTATTTTGGATGGTATAGGAAGCAGAAGTTGCAGCTGTGATCGTTTCATAAGTTCCATCGGAAGTCAGGCAGCGCAGCCATTGATAAGTAACCGTGGCACCGTTCGGCGTCAGACTGCCTGCACTGACCAGCTGTGTTGGCGCTGTTGTACCAATGATCGACCCAATTGCAGTCAGCGGAGTCAGGGAGGTTTTTGCGCCGATGGCAACACTCACCTTTTCTAAACTGCCGCTGAAAGCGCCAGAACCTGTGACCACTAACTTAAGATAATAGCCTACTGTATTTGTCCCCTGACCGGAACCCAGTTTATTTTCCGGAACAACGATGGCTGCGGTCGTTGCTCCGATCAAATCCCAACCTTGTGGATTCGGACTATTGGAAAGATACCACTGATATGTCACGGTTGCGTTGGCAGGGGTAATTACTCCCGCAACGAACGCTTGCCCAATATTGCAGCTGCCGGTAAAATCTCCGAGCGCGGTGATAGGGCAGGCGGCAATGGCTCCTTTCACAGCAGCATTCTCCACACTGCCGGCATAAACACCGGAGCCGGTGGCGACGACTTTGATAAATTTACCATAATCAGCAGCTGTTAAAGTGTACTGCGAATTCGTTGCTCCGCTGATGTCGGTATAGTTCCCTCCGCTTGAATCCGCCCGCTTCCACTGATAGGTCACACTGGCATTAGTCGGTACGATAGCTCCCGCTGTCAGGGTTTGGTTAACAGTCGCTGTCCCTGTAATCGGTCCAATCGAGGTGAGCGATTGAAAGGTTGCACTGACCGGTCCGGCCGCAGAACTCGTCACTGTCCCGGTATAGCTGCCCGTGCCGGTTGCAATGACTTTCAAAGAACAATTCAAATCGGACGCTCCCAGGAGATAAGTTTTTTCGGTCGCGTTGGCGATATTGCTGAAGTTCAAACCGGAGGAATCGGAACGCTGCCACTGATAAGTGACCGTGGCATCAAGCGGTGTCAACGGTCCGGCTGTAATGGTTTGTCCCGTAGCGACGGTGCCGCTGATGCTGCCGATAGCAGTCAGCGGTGCTGCCGCAATCAAAGCAGTCGGCGCGCTTTCTACCCAACCGGAAAAGGAACCGGCACCGGTGGCAATCACCTTAATATAAGCATGATAGTCACTGCTCGTTGTTGTATAGCTGCTGGCGGTTGCTCCGATAATTTCAGCATAGGTTTCCGCTCCGGCAACTTTGCGCAGCCATTGATAGGTGACCGCCGCGCCGTAAGGTGTGGTGGCACCGGCATGCAGGAGCTGACCGACCTGTGAAATCCCGGTGATGGCACTGATTGCGGTGATCTTAAAGGGGTAAGGTTCGATGCGACCGTAAGCGGCGCTGAGTAAACCGGCCGTCGGATTTGTCTCATAAGCTCCGGTGCCAACAATTAAAACTTTCAGATAACCATCATCATCCGCATCGACAATCGTATAGCTTCTGCCGGTGGCGCCGGCAATATTGCTATAATCTGTACCGTTTTTACTGGCGCGCTGCCACTGATAGGTGACCGTGGCATCAGCAGGCGTCAAGACACCCGCAACCACTGTCTCACCAACCGCCGGTGTACCGGTGATATTGCCGGCTGTGACCAGTTGCTTCAGGGTAATTGACGTACCGCTGGGATTGACCGAACCGCTGAAGGTGCCACTGCCGGTCGCGACCGGTCTGACATATTTACCAAAATCGGCTGCTGTCAAAACATAACTGCTGGCAACAGCACCGCTGATATTGGCATACGCACTGTCGGACGCTCCGGCAGAACGCTGCCACTGATAAGTCACTGTTGCATTGCTTGGTGAAACGGCTCCTGCCGTTAAGGTTTGCCCTACTCTCGCCGTGCCACCGGTCGCTGCAATGCTGATCAGCGCCGTGGGAACCGTACCGCTGGGTGAAATCACAGCCGTCGGTAAACTGGTTACTGAACTCTCATACGATTGACTGCCGGTGACTAGAACCCGCAGATAACATGCTACATCCGCATTTGTTAATAAGTAGGTGTTGGCTGTGGCATCCGTGATATTGGTGTAATTGCTGCCGGAGGTATCGCTTCGCTGCCATTGATAGGTGACAGTCGCTCCGAGAGGAGTCACTGCACCGGCAGTCAGCGTTTGACCGGAGATCGTTGAACCGCTAATGTTGGAGATTGCTGTGATCGAACCCTTGCTGATCAGATCGGTCGGCGTACTGATGACTTCGCCAAAATAGACACCAGTGCCTTCGGCAATTACTTTCAAATATTTCCCATAATCGGCAGTGGTTAGCGTATAGCTGCTGCTCGTCGCTCCGCTGATATTAGCGTAAGTACCGTCGGCTTCACTGGAATTTTGCCACTGATAGGAGACGGAAGCACCATACGGCAGCACGGTACCGGCTGTCAGCACCTGACTGACTTTGGTTACGCCGGTAATGGCGCTGATCGAGCTGATGGCATTGGGGCTGCCGACCGGTCCTGTGTTGTTGCTGTACACCATACCGGAATAACCGGAAATCCCGCTGACCGCTACCCGAATATAATAAGTGTTATCCGCTGTGACCAACGTATAGGTGCTGGCGGTTGCACCGCTGATGGCTGCATAACTGCCGTTGACATAACGCTGCCATTGGTAACTGACAGTCGCTCCGTAGGGTGTTACTGTACCGGCAGTTAGAATTTGATCTACTTCCGCCTTGCCGATGATATTGGAAACAGCGGTGATCGGACACACCGCCACAGGGCCAAGGGCTGTGCTGCTGATGCCCTCGGCTGGCGTAGCATAGATACCGGCACCGTGAACAACCAATTTGATGTACTGATTGAGATCACTTGGTGTCAGCGTGTAGGTTGCCGTTGTCGCTCCGCTGATGTTACTGTAAACTCCGTTGATTTCCGTGCAGCGCTGCCACTGATAGGTAACGGTCGCTCCCAAGGGTGTGGTCGTACCTGCGTTTAAAGTCTGGCCGACGCGGGCAATCCCGTCGATGGCGCTGAGTGCTGTAATTGGCGTTGCATTGGTTAATACCGGACCGGTGCGCAGACTAGTCAGAGTTCCACTGTAATAACCGAAGCCGGTCACGGTAACTTTGAGATATCGGTTTTCATCGCCGGCAGTCAGGGTGTAGGTATTGGAGGTTGCGCCGGTAATGTCGCTGTAATTCTCACCGTTCAGATCGGATCTCTGCCACTGGTAATTGACTGTTGCGGCGGATGGTGTCAGATTGCCGGCGGTAATCACCTGCCCGATCGTCGCCGTACCGCTGATCGAACCGATCGCGCTGAGAGGGGCTGCCGTGATGGGACCGGCATAACGGCTCCAAACCGTACCGCTGTAGGAACCGGAGCCGGTTGCTTCCACTTTGAAAAAATAGCCTTTATCAATTCCTAAGATATTATAAGTTTTCGAAGTTGCACCATTCACCACAGCGTAAGTACCGCTTGCCGTATCGCAGCGATACCATTGATAGGTGACGGTAGCACCGTAAGGTGTGACTGTACCTGCTGTCAGCGACTGAAATACTTCCGTCAAACCAATGCTGTCTGCAATGGCAGTGATGGCGGTGATTCCGCCGGTATTGGCTTTCGGCACAATATAATTGCTGAGCACTGTTCCGGTATAAGGCAAGATTCCGGTCACTGCCACTCGGATATAGATAGTGTTAGTCAAATTGTTATCCGCGGCGACTAAGGTATAGCTGGCTGAAGTTGCTCCTAGAATATCTGAATAAGTGCTGCCGCTGTTAGTGGATCTCTGCCATTGATAACTCACCGTGGCACCGGCAGGGGTTACCGTTCCTGCAGTCACCGTGTAGGTGATCACCGTGGTACCGCTGATATTGGTGATCGAGATTAACGGACAGGCGGTGACTGAACCCACCGCACTGCTTTCCACGCTGGCAGCATATGCGCCGGAGCCGGTCGCTTTGACGCGGAGATACTTGCCTAAATTTGCGGCGGTTACCGTATAGGAAGAAGCTGTGGCATAACTGAGATCCGTAAAGGGCCCGCTCAGGCTATCCGCTGTCTGCCATTGGTAAGTCACCGTCGCATTCGTCGGTGCCACAGCACCGGCGGTCAGCATCGAACCAACTTGAGCGGTTCCTGTAATCGCACCAATGGACGTGATATTCTGTGTGCTGGTCGCTACCAGACTGCTGCGGGGGCTGATGACTGTGCCGGTATAAGCACCATAACCGGTTGCCACGACTTTTAAATAGCAGTTTAGGTCAGCATCACTCAAGGTATAACTGGCGGAAGTTGCACCGGCAAGATCTGTATAGATACTGCCGCTGAGATCGGATCTTTGCCATTGATAGGTAACCGTCGCCTCGGCCGGAGTCAGGGTGCCGGCGGTCAAAACCTGTCCGGATACCGTGGAACCACTAATCGCACCGATGGCGGTAATCTGCTGCGCCGCCGTTTTAATCGGACCGATGCTGGCGCTGACTGTGCCGGAGAAGGTTCCCGAGCCGGTCGCCACCACGCGGTAAAATTGATTCAAGGCAGCCGCGGTTAAGTAATAGCTGCTATTGGTTGCTCCGCTGATGTTGGTATAGGTCCCATTGAGAGCAGTGCTTTGCTGCCACTGATAGGATGCTGTCGCTTCCGCTGGGGTCAAGGCGCCGGCGGTCAAGGTTTGACCAATATAAGGCGTGCCATTGATTGCAGCCATAGCGGTGATGGCCGTCGCCGCAAAGACAACCGGTCCGGAGCTGACGCTTTCCACACTGCCGCTATAACTGCCTGTGCCGCTGATTCTCACTTTGATATAGTGGTTCTTATCATCAAAAACCAAAGTATAGGTGGAAGAGGTGGCGCCAACAATCTCGCTGTATTCGCCGTCCGCACTGTCTGCACGCAGCCATTGATAACTGACGGTCGCTTCCGCCGGTGAGCAGGCTCCTGCGGTTAAGGTTTCATACTGACGGGTGGTGCCGCTGATTTCTCCGATACCGGTTAAGGGAATGCCGCTTACTTTGGCGCTGGGGCTGCTGTAAACCGTCGCGCTGTAATTGCCGCTGCCGCTGGCAGCGACTCTGAGGTAATTGTTCTTATCGGCAAGCACTAGGGTATAAGCAATGTCCGTTGCTTCGGCAATATCGGCATAGCTGCCGTCAATCGTCTCGCAGCGCTGCCACTGATAGGTTGCCGTGGCGCCGGAAGGAATGAGGTCAACAGCCGTCAGCTGTTGGCCGATGATTGCGGTTCCGCTCAGATTGACACCGGTTAGATTTTCTTTGGCCGTTGCCGGGAAGATTGCCGTGATCAACCCGGAATTCGCTGCGTTGGCAGCGGTCGCACCCGCTACCGTAAAGAAATTCTCGGCGACACCGGCTAAGGTGTAGCCGGATTTTGGCGTGAGCGAGATCGTTGCCGTATAAACGGTATTCGCCTTAAAGGGAGAATCCGCCGGTGACCAGGAAATGGCAGCAGTATACTGCTCGGTAGCCGTAACGCTTGCTGCCGGCAAGGCGCCTTTGACCGGAACGGTTACGCCTTCGATAGCAGGTAAGGAAATCGGCAGCAATGCTGTTATGGGGAAAACGGCCGTTACCACCCCGCTGTCGGCGGCATTGGTTGCGGCAGCACCCGCCACGGTAAAGAAGTTTTGCGCAACGCCGGTTAAGGTATAACCCGTTTTCGCCGTCAGTGTGATGGTCGCGGTATAGATCGTATCGGTCAGAAATTGGCTGTGCGCGGGGGACCAGGTAATGCTTGCCGTATATTGCTCCGTAGCGCTTATGCCGGCGACCGGTGTCGCACCGATCACCGGCGGCGTCACGCCGGCAATCGCGGCCAGGTTAATCACGGCAGGCGCCGTTCTGGGGAAGACCGCCGTCACTGCGCCGGAATTCGCGGCATGGGAGGCGGCGGCGCCGTCTACCGTGAAAAAATTCTCGGGCACCCCATCCAGGGTATAGCCGCTATTTGGCGTAATGGTGATGGCAGCGGTATAGACGGTATATGCTTTGAAAGGAGAATCCGCGGGAGACCAGCTGATGCCGGCCGTATATTGCGCATTGGCGGTGACGGTGAGGTCGGGCACTTCCCCTCGGACCGGTACCGTGATCCCCGCAAGGGCGGCAATCGTGATGGGAGCCGCGCTGACCGGACCCACAGCAGCGCTGGTCAGTTGGCCGCTGTAACCGTCGCCGCCGGTGACCGTCACTTTGATAAAGCGGCCGTATTCGGCAGCCGACAGCGTGCAGGAGGCGGCAGTGGCGCCGCTGATTGCGGTATAGCTGCCGTCAATGGCGGCACTACTGAACCACTGATAGGTGGCGTCGGCCATCGCATCAGCGGGAGTCAGCGCGCCGGCTGTCAGTAATTGCCCCACTTGCGCCGTGCCTTCTATCGGCGCCATTGCCGTTAACGGAAATTGCTGCGCGGAAGTAAGCGAAATCGTGTAAGTTTTTGGTTCCAGTACATATTTAGAAAGCGACAGCCGAGCTGCCGCCGGTGAAAGGAAAAATGTCAATACAATCAGAGCACAGAGAAGCAAGATCCGCTTTGGCGCCGAACCCGTTCTCATCCGCTTTGGTTTTTTCAATTTCTCATCCCCTTTCCGCCGATCGGAGCGTCTGTCGCCGAGGTTTTTTAGACTGCCGGCTATTTTTCTGTCTAATCGACCCGGTCCACAATGCGTGCCACAAATAAGTCTGCAATGGTCGGATCAAATTGGCTGCCGGAAAATTTCTTGATTTCTGCAATGGCAGACCGCTTGTTCATCGCCTTGCGGTACGACCGGTTATTGGTCATGGCATCATAGGCATCCAGAATCGATACGATGCGGGCGAGCAGCGGTATTTCCGTTGCTTTCAGACCAAGCGGATAGCCTTTTCCGTTCCAGAATTCGTGATGACAAAGAATGTCATAAGCGATCGGTTTCAGCTCTTCATAAGAGAGCGCCATGCGATAACCAATTTCGGTATGCTCGTGAATCACCTTATTTTCAGCTGCCGAGAGGGCAAACGGTTTGGTTAAAACGGAATCGCTGATAATAAATTTCCCGATATCATGCACAATGGAAAGTAATTCCAAATTGTTCATCTGATGATTTGATAAATGCATTTCAGTCCCGATTGCGCGCGCATACTTGATCAGGCGCAGGGAGTGTTCTTCCGTTTCCCGGCTTTTTTCATGCATGACCGTGGCAATGAAATGGATTAAAGAAGTACACTGTTCCCGATTCTGCAGCAGCTTATGCTGATTCATGTTTTCTATTGCGGTTTTGATGATCGTTTCCAGCGCTTCCTGCGGTTTGCTCTTGGTGGCGCAGCCGCAGGACAGGGTGATGACGACCGTTCCGTCGCCGATATTGCTTTGAAAGGTACTGAAACGATGAATAATTTGCGTTAGAATACGGTCGGCTTCCAGATCATTGGTCTCTGGTAAAAGAATGCTGAAACTTTTACCGACAATAGCTGCCAAAACACCCGCTTTGCGGCAGCAGTCTTTCAGTATTTCCACCGAGCGGATCATCAGCCTGTCTTCTTCATCGCAGCCCAAGGAAGCGGCGTCAAAGCCAGGACCATTGATTTCACCGATGATCAAGGAAAAAGGCAGCCGGTTCTCATCATCCAGCTTCTTCATTTCCTGCCTTAAGTAATTATGGCGATATAAACCCGTTCTGGGATCGCGATTGTTAAAATATCCGGCATCAATCCCCGGCCCGGTCGCCTGATCCCACGGATAATTCTCATCCATCGTTCCATTCATTGCCCGACTCCCCCCTTTCTCTGCCGCGCGAGATTTTCTATCTTTGCAAAAAAGTGTCCCGCTTTTGTTCTTAGGTCAAACTGTCTACCTGCTCTGCTTCAATCTTGATCTGCAGTGTCTGCTGCTTGTCGAGATAAGCGGAGCCGGCATCGGTCTCATCCCAGGTGATGGTCAGCGTATAGCTGTGCGTAATCTGTCCGCCAAACCCCAGATAAACATAGCCATCGCCGGCAGAATCATAAGTCGCAGCGGGTTCCAGCGTATACGAAAAGGGTAAGTTCGGCAAAACCGGATTCCATTCAACCGTGACTCTATATTTCAATAAAACCTGATTCAGGTTGCTGTTTTCAAAATTAACGATGTCAAAATGATAAACCAAAATATCGCCGGGCAAGAGGTCGCCGACATGCAAACCGCTGCCTATCTCTAAAATCTCAGTTCCGTTGAGCTCTGCGCTCTGCGGCAGATAGCTGAGGACAGGTTTCGCGACCGAAACCGTGTCCGTTCCCTCTCCGGTGGTACTGAATTTGGAAAGAGAAACGGCGGCAACCACGACGGTCACCATCAGCAAATAAAGAAGATAGACGACATAGCTTTTTTTCATTTTCATCACTGCTTTGGTTTATTTTTATACTCCCGGATGGCGTCTGCCGCATAGGGTACCGCAAACAAGAGGATCGCCAGCAACGCCGTCAGATAAATGCCCTGTTTCGTTTTGAGAAAATAGATCAGCTTACCCAAACCGGACAAGCGCAGCACGACTTTCCCTTCCACTTGCGACAAAGCAATGGCCGGATCCGCCACATTATTGGCATCGCCTTTGGTCACCAACTGATCCCCCTGCACAGAAAGAAGACGGTGCGTCACTAAGCTCGCACCGGAACGGTAAGTGATCACATCGTTCACGGCATACTCTGCCTGCTGATGAATGATCAAAAGATCGCCGACCTGGATTTCCGGCAGCATGCTGCCGGAAACCACGACGACCTGGGCATAACCGAAAATCTTCGGCAATTCGTTTTTTTGAAAAAACTGTGCGCTGATTACATAAAGATTAAACAGAATGATCAGACTCAAAAAAACAAGGAACAGATTGCGTAGGACAATTTTCCAACCCGGTAATTTCAGCGCTGTCCTTGTTTTCATTGAAAGGTACCTCCAATCAAAATATCCAGAATATAGAGAGGATTCCCCTGCTGCATCCCGATTGTGGTGTCGATGCTGTCGGAGGTATCCTGCCACTGCCATTCCAATGTGTAAAAAGTCTCACTTTTGGCAGCCAGCGTCAGATTGAGCAGGCTGACATCCTCTGCCGATTTCCAGTCGTAATACTGATTTGTGCCTCTCGGGATCACACCTTGCGACAGGCGGTAACGCATCGGCAGCCTGGGAAAATTCTGATCCTCTTCCCGGAGCCGGATCTGGAAAACAACGGCAAAGTTCTCCGGGTTTTTGATCTTAAAGATATATCTGCCGGTGGCGCCGGGCGCAATCACGGTTTGCCCGCCGATTTTGCTGACGCCGGTATTGCCGTCGCGCGGCGCAAAAATATCGACGGCGGTGGCCTGCTGCCAGACCCGGGCGGGGGCAATGGTATCCGTGACAATCAGGTTGGGAGCCCTGTTTGGGGTTTGCGCAGCCGGCAGACCGGGATCAGCCGGCAGCACAGGGGTGGTCGGGTTGGTTGGCGTGGATGGCTCCGCCGGAATCACCGGGTCCGGCTTGCCCGGCACCGTTGGCGTCAGCGGCCCTTCCGGCGGCAACGGCTCGCCCGGGTTGGTGGGATTCGTCGGATTGGTCGGATTCGTCGGATTGGTCGGATTGGTGGGATTCGTCGGGGTGCTGCTGCCGCCGTCCTGCGGGCTGAGATCACCCGGCAGGATTGGATGAACGGACAAATCGGGCTGACCCGCTTCGCTTGGCAGCACCGTATCCGGATCCAGAACAATCGTCTCCTGCTCCCCTTCGCCTTTTAATTCCACCACCAGGTTGATGACCGTGACTTCCAAAGGAATCTTGATCAGATAATGGCCATTGCCAAGCCGGATGGTTTGTTTGATTCTTAAGGAATTGACGCCGGTAAAGGTGACCGTGCTGGAGGCAAGCCGCCTGCTTCCCTCAATGACGCTGATCGTATGCTGCCCTTCGCTGACACGTAAGAATTCAAAGTTGCCGTTCGCATCGGTAACGGTATAGCGCACATCGCTTCTCAGTTCGACGATACCGTTGCGATACGGCCTGCCGTCGGTATACATAACCGTGCCCGAAATGTCAAACTGGTATAAGGTGACCGGCTGTGCTTCGCCGCTCTGTCCGCTTTCACCCAAGTCGAGCTCAATCGTATCCACGATGCGCCCGGTGAAATCATCCAGATTTGCCTGCTTGCCAATCAAGTAGCCGATATAGCTGAAAGAAAGGGAGAGCAGCAGCAACAACAAAAGCAGCAGCCACCATAAACGCCGGAGTGTGGTCTGCTTTTCCTGCGTTTCCGTCATTTTTATTGTCGTTTCATGATTCGACTGAGCCAGGCAGATCACCTCCTCCGCAGTTTTTAATTTCGGCAGCAAGAAAGAAAACCCCCGGCAAAGCTGGTCTTATTCACCTTTGCCGGGGTCTCTATGCCAGCTTTTTGCTGCTCTGAGTCATTAACTGGGTAAGTCATTAAAGAGTTATATATTACGGGTTAACGTTAAGTTGAGTCACTGTAACTTCAATCGACAGAGTTATTTCTGGAGTCCCATCTATACCAAGAGCTGTATCAATAGCGTCAGATTGTTGAACTGCTGCACCAACAGCCTCGAAGTCCCATGTCCAATGTAATATTTGGGTAGATGTCCCATCCGTATCTTCAAGGGAAGCGATCGCAAGAGCAGTACTTAAGTTAGCTAAAGTCTTATAGCTCGCAGGAGTTACAGCATCGTATACTCCAGTTAAAACGGCAGAATATCTTTGTGTATTTGCACCTATAGTATAATATACAGGTACAAAATCTGTATTAGTTTCAGAAATTACAAAATCTGCTTTTACATCAACTTCGCCAGTGTTGTTTACTTCAATTGGAACTTCTCCGGTTGTTCCCGGAGCAATCACTTCATTTGCTGCGCCATCACCGATGATACCAGTGTCCTCCGCCATGGTGAAAATATCAAATGTATCAGTTGCAGTCGCAGTATCGAGTAACCCAGCGTCAGTATCGTTGACATCAAATTCGAATAAAGCTACCCGAATCGTATCAGTTGCAGTTACTTCCTTCGTATACTTGGCATACGTTCCAGAGACGAGCGGCAGGGTTACGAGCGTTAGAACCATGACCAGGACGCTCAGTTTTAAGAAAAGTTTTTTCATTACTTACACTCCTTTTATTATTTTGAATTTTATTTACAGCCATTTTGCCGGCTATATTCACGTTTTCTAGGTTATTCTCATCATTTTCTTGATTTTTTGTCAGCTGCCGGCAGATTAGCACCGGTTTGACGTTCTATTTTTGCTTTTTAAGGTTTTTCTGTGGTTCGCATGGGATCTTAGTGTCTGATTAGTAAGGATCAATAAAAACGAGCATCTCTCCGCTTGACTCGGGCACCGCCGGGTCCAACTCACATTCATCTGAGCCCCCTTTGTTCTGAATTTTCGTTCCCTGTTCTTCTGTCATTTCAAGAATTCTATGAGTAATAACCGATTGGCCACCCTAGAAGAGATCAAATCTCCAACCTCGAGGTCAGTGGTTAGAACTTCCCTGATTCAAATGCGATGACCGATAAAAAAAGTCCGGCCGCAACGAAAACTTGCGGTCGGACGGTCATCACATCGTAATGTTTTAGACTCCTGACTTTGCGTCCTAACCTTTCGGTTAGTTTGCCCGGGAACACCGATTCATTTTGTAAATGCTCTGATTTGCTGAGGTTGCAATATACCCTATGGCAAGAATTGTCAATTGCAATGCTCAATTTTTCGCTGGATCCACGACCGATAAAAAAAGTCCGGCCGCAAATAAAGCTTGCGGTCGGACGGTCATCACATCGTAATGTTTTAGACTCCTGACTTTGCGTCCTAATCTTTCGATTAGTTTGCCCTGAAGTTTGATTCAATTGGATCACTCTTGCTTACTGACCACATCTTATAACAGTAAAGACCTCTTGTCAATAGCCTTAATGCGTTTTTTGAAAATTATTTTTTTCTTGCTGCCCGGCAGCTGCCGTTTTGTACCCCGGGCGTTCCCGGTCTTCCGTCTTTTTCCGAACCGACCGGTTTGCCGGTCCTAGCTTTGACTTTTTGCTTGCAGGAGATCTCTGATTTCAGCCAGCAGCACTTCTTCTTTGGAAGGAGCCGGCGGAATGACCGGCGCTGCTTTCTCTTTTTTCTTAAAGGAGGAAAGCAGTTTGATCATCAGAAAAATCGCCAGGGCGACAATCAAAAAGTCGATGACGGATTGCAGAAAAGCGCCATATTTCAAGGCGACTTCTCCGCTTGTCGCGCTGGCGGGATTGATGATCACTTTCAAGCCGGCCAGATTAATCCTGCCTAAAATCACGCTGAGCAGCGGCATCACGATATCGTTGACCAGCGACGTGACGATTTTTCCGAAGGCGCCGCCGATAATCACGCCGACTGCCAGATCAATAACATTTCCCCGCATAATAAATTTTTTAAATTCCGAAATCATTTTCAAACCTTCCTTCCGATTCGCAGTGCTGCGAATGACTTCGCTCCCTCAATTTCCGCATGCCGCGCAGAAATTCCTTCCCGTTTGTCTGAATTCTTTGCTCAGGTTCTGTCATCCCGCCAGGCGCTGTCCCTTAGCGGTGCTCATCCGGCGGCGCAGCTTCTTTCCTTACCGGCGACTGCCTGCACATTGCGATAAAAGCCTGCGCCGCGACGGAAAGCAGCTTGTTCTTGTGCCGGATGATCGTGAATTTACGTTTCAACTGCAAACCCTGCACCCGAACCAGCGCAATCTCCTGCCGCTGCAGTTTTTCTTCCACCAGAATGTAAGGCAAAACGGAGAGCCCCAGCCCGCGGCTGACCGCATTGACCAGCGCGGTTGTGCTGGTACTCTCCCAGATTGGCCGCACGGCAAGGTTCTGGGCTGCCAGAATCTGATCGAATAATTCTCTGGTGCCGCTGCCTTTTTCCCGCAGGAGGAAGGGTTCGGCCAGAAATTGATCCAGCGCGATCGGCTCAGCGTTGCTGAATCGATGGTTGACCGGGCAGACTGCAACCAATTCATCGTCCAGATAAGTTTCCGAAACAATACTGTCCAGATGCGTAACGCCTTCAATCAAGGCAAAATCCAGTTCGCTGGCCGCAATCATTTTTTCAATGGTTTCGGAACTGTCAATCGTCACGAAAATGGCTGTCTGTGGATAACTGATTTTGAATTGCCGCACGTAATCGGGCATAAAGTAGCTGCCGATGGTAATGCTGGCGCCGATGCGCAGTTTTCCGGTGCTGCCCTGGCTGCGCAGATTTGTTTCCATCTCTTCCAACAAATCGAGGATCGGTCTGGCATAGCCGAGTAAGTTCTTGCCGGCTTCCGTCAGATAGAGGTGCCGGGAAATCCGGTCAAACAGCTGAAGATCATATTCTGTTTCCAATTCCTTGATGGTCCGGCTGACTGCCGGCTGAGCCAGGTAAAGCTGTTCGGCGGCTTTGGTAATGCTGTTCCATTCACAGACGGTGACGAATACTTTTAAATGATGCAGTGTCAGGCTTACCCTCTCCTTTCATAACATAATTGTTATGACATTTATCTTATTATACTATTTTACTTGAGTATTGGCAAGCCTTATACTGGACTGAAAGCAAAAGACATGGGAGGCAGCCTCTTGAAACGTGATGCAAAATTTTATACTCTGCTTTTCTTTACTACTTTTCAATTGAGTGCTTTTACCTTTGGCGGCGGTTATGTGATTGTGCCGCTGATGAAAAAGCAGTTCGTGGAAAAACTCGCCTGGATTGATGAAAAAGAAATGCTCGACTTTGCCGCTATCGCTCAGGCCACACCCGGTCCGATGGCAGTCAACGCCGCCACTTTGCTCGGTTATCATCTCGCCGGCATCAAAGGCGCGCTCGTGGCAATTTTCGGCACGGTTCTGCCGCCGTTTATTTTATTATCGGTGATCTCACTCTTCTATACTGCTTTTGCTGCCAACCCAATCGTGAAAAATGTGCTGCGCGCCATGCAGGCTGCCGTCAGCGCGGTGATTTTGGATGTGGTATTTGGCATGGCCGGCTCGATCATCCAAAAAAAGCAGCTGATTGCCTTCTTGCTGATGATTGCCGCTTTTCTTGCCAGCGCGTTCTTTGAGGTTGACGTGATCACGATCATTCTGGTCTGCGCGGCGGTTGGTCTCTTATCTACCCTGATCTCAAAACGGAAAGCAAAGGGGACCTCTGATGATCTATCTTAATTTATTCTGGTCGTTTTTCCAGATCGGTCTCTTCAGCATCGGCGGCGGCTATGCAGCCATGCCCCTGATTCAAAATCAGGTTGTCCGGCTGCACGCCTGGCTGACTCTGCAGGAATTTGGCGATATCGTCACAATTTCCCAGATGACGCCCGGACCGATTGCCATCAATGCAGCCACCTTTGTCGGCACCCGCATCGCAGGATTTGGCGGCGCTCTGACAGCCACCCTGGGCTGTATCCTGCCCTCCTGCCTGATTGTCCTGCTGTTCGCCGCTCTCTACAAGAAATATCAGAATCTGGACACGGTGCAGGGAATTCTCGGCGGCTTGCGCCCGGCGGTGATCGGGCTGATCGCCTCGGCCGGTCTGACCATTCTCAGTCTGGCCATTTGGCATGGTGAAGCGGCTTCGCCGGATCCTGGCAGCATTGATTTTTTGGCGGTTCTCCTGATTGCGCTCTGCCTGTTCTTCCTGCGCAAAAGCAAGCTCAATCCCACCTATATTATGCTGGCAGCCGGTGTGATCGGCGGTCTGCTTTATACTTTATTGCCGCTCGCCTAAAAACTTCAGCGCTCCGCTGCGGCGGAGCAGCCGACGTTCTCCCTAAAAAAGTGTCTGAAGCCGCTTGCCTCAGACACTTTTTTTTATCTATGCTTCATTGACAAAACGTAAACTGATATCCAGGGCTTTGACCGAATGGGTTAGGGCCCCGATGGAGATAAAATCGACCCCGGTTGCCGCAATTTCCCGCAGATCCTTCTCGCCCATGTTGCCGGAGGCTTCCGTCAAGGCTCGGCCGGCGACGACTTGCACCGCCTCTGCCATCTCTGCCGCACTCATATTATCCAGAAGAATCACCTCGGCACCGCCTTGCAGCGCTTCCGTCAGCTGCAGCATATTCTCCACTTCAATTTCTATTTTCATGAGATGCGGCACTTGCCGGCGCACGCCGGCGATGGCCGGCGCAATCCCTCCCGCTGCCGCGATATGATTGTCTTTGATCAGGACACCGTCCGCCAGATTATAGCGATGATTCAGCGCGCCGCCAATCTGCACCGCGTATTTTTCCACCCAACGCAAACCCGGCATGGTTTTACGGGTATCGACAATTTTGGTTTTCGTGCCCTGCACCTGCAGCACGGCAGCGCGGGTCCGGGTCGCGATACCGGACAGATGCTGCAGAAAATTCAAGGCGACACGCTCGCCGCTCAAGATACTGCCGGCCGGTCCGCTGATCTTTGCTAAAATCGTGCCTTTGCTGATCGGATCCCCTTCATTTAGGCAAAATGTACATTGAATCTGCGGATCCAGCAAGAAAAATATGCGCTGCATGACGAACAAACCGCAGACAATTCCCTCTGCCTTGGCGATGACGTTTGCCCGCGCCCACCGCTCGGGAGCAACGGTCGCATTCGTCGTGATATCGCCGTGACCGATATCCTCCTCCAAAGCCAGAAACAATAATTCATCCAACTGCCGGGAATTTTGCATCACAATTTCCTCCTTCGTCCGAATTATTTCTTGATCATTGCTTTGCCGCTTCATTTCTAAAAACTGCTAGGAAAGCGCCAGCATGCGTTCCAGACTGCGCGCCGCTTTTTGTCTGATCTTTTCATCCACTTGCACAACAAATTTTAATTCCTCTAACGCCGCCGCCAGATTCGGCAGCGTCGTTTTTTTCATATTGGCGCAGATCAGGCGCGGGGCGGCCGGATAAAATTGTTTGCCGGGACAAGCCAGCTGAAGCTGATGTAAAATGCCTGCTTCGGTCGCAATGATAAATTCCTGCGCCGGGGAATGAGCGGCAAAATCGATAATCTGAGCCGTGCTGCCGGTGAGATCGGACATCCCTGAGATTTCCGGAGGACATTCCGGATGCACCAGCAGCAAGGCTGCCGGATGCTGCTGTTTGGTCTCGTTCACCTGCTGCACGGTGATAAAGTGATGCGTCGGGCAGAAACCTTTGGCTAAAACGATCTGCTTTTCCGGGCAGAAAGCGGCAAGATAGCGGCCGAGATTTTGGTCCGGCACAAAGATCACTTGCTGTTCCGCTAAGCCCCGCACGATTTTCACGGCATTGGCGGAGGTGCAGCAGATATCGCTGACCGCCTTGACTTCGATGGAGGAGTTGACATAGCAGACGACTGCCGCTTTGGGATACTGCTCTTTCAGCCGCAGAATTTCCTGCGCGTCGATACTGTCGGCCATGGGGCAGCCGGCGCTTCGGTCCGGCAAAAGCACCATGCGCCCGGGGTTCAGGATTTTCGCGGTCTCCGCCATAAAGGTAACACCGCAAAAAACGATCACCTCCGCGCCGGTTGTTTTGGCCATGCGGCTCAATTCCAGGGAATCACCCACAAAATCGGCAATATCCTGAATTTCTGCCGGCTGATAGAGATGCGCCAGAACCACGGCATGGCGTTCCTTTTTTAGTTTTTCAATTTTCTTGATCAGTTCCGTATTCGGCAAAGCTGTTTCCCTCTTCTTTCTGTTTTGTTGCTTCCGCTTTTTCATAAAGCAGCCCGGCGTTGCGCAGGGCGGACTCAATTTGATTCAGCGTTTCTTCGTCTGCCGCTTCCACGGTATGCATGTGGATGCCATCGGTGATGGTGGTGAGCATCAGCGAACGGCTGGCGCGGACTCTCTGCAGCCAGGACTCAACGGCCGCCAATGAGCCGAGCATCAGGCTGCCGGTAATTTCCCCGTAGATCGGATGATCCACAATCACGTCGCGCACCAGACCGCCCTGCCGCACGATCATTTTCAGTTCCACCTCTGCTTCCGGCAGCGTTTTATGATAACAGGTGAACACCTTCAGACAACGGTTTTTGGCAGCGCTGCCCAGATAAATATAACCGGCAACGGTAGAAAGCAGCGGCTGACCGCCTGCTTTGAGCAAAGCGATATCTTGCACAACGATCTGTCTCGTCACACCCAGCAGCAGCGCCAGTTCGCTGCCGGTGATCGGTTTATCCGCCCGGCTGATGACCTCCAGGATCTTTTCCCTTCTGTTGTTTGCATCCATCCGCTCACCCCTCCCGGTTTGTTTTCTATTTGCATTATAGCGGAGTTTGCGGCAATGTCAACAGCTGTATATACAGCTGACAAGAAATGCTGGCAAAGCCTGAATTCAGACAAAAAGAAAGGCATAAAGAGCAAAAAAACAAAGAATCTGTCCGGCTCGAACCATTCTCTGCTTTCAGCTGAAAGGAAAGAGCAAACCACGCTCAGATTTCTGTTCGATTTTTTAGACATCAACAGAGGGTAAGGCACCGTTCCTGAAGATCCTTTTACTTCGCTTAAAAAGCCGGCCGCTTGCTCCTGCGTTTTACCGGCCGGGCGATTCCAGTACAGAGTTTAACTGCCGTCGTCGTTCCATGCACAATCGGCCCGGCTGCTTTTTTGAGATAAAAAAAGAACCTTCGGTTGAGGCGCCGAAGGTCCTGCTGTTTGCCATGGACTTGCTTTATTCGAGATTGAGAAAATTCTTCTTGCGCAGATACTCTTCTTCACTGATCTCGCCTTTGGCCAGTTTCATTTTCAATAAATCCAAAATATCCGCATTTGCTTGATTCTTGCTTTTCTTTCCGGTAAAATGCAGAATGGTAAAAATCACAAGCAGCAAAACCGCTGCCATGATCAGCATCATCCAGCCACCCATCAAGAACCTGGATCCGAATCCAAGACAGCGGCCGATTTCGTTGGTCCCTCTCAAAAACATCATTTGATTCACTCCTTATTTGCACAATTCCGCTAATCTTGTAAAGGTTTCCTCGTCGATTTCTCCGTTGATATATCTTAACTGCAGAGTTTCCATCGGATTGATCGGATTACGTTTACCGCTTTTTGTATTCTGATGATCCTTTGCAGCTAAGTAGAAGAGATAAGCTAAAATCAGCAGTGGTATGAGCATGCTGGCATCCCCTTTCGGCTTGATAAAGCGCTTCATTCGTTCCCGGCAGCCGCTCATTGCCGCGCTGCCGGGAACGTAAACTTTATTCTGTGCCGATTATAGCGAAACCTTATGAAGATTTTGTGAAGAATCAGATCCCGCCGGGGATCTTTTCTACTTTCTTTGCACCTGTCCCGCGTGATTGAGATAGCAAAGCAAAGGACTGCCATAGGTTGTCATTTTGCCCTCCGCATCCACACGCAGCAGACTGCCGCTGGGAATGCCGTAACCGCAGGCTCCCTCCCCTTGCAACTGTAATACTTTCTTCAGTTCAACCCAGTCCTCGTCTTCGGCATGGGTGTCAAAGACAGTCGGCACAAACCCGAGACAATCGAATAACGCCGCTGTGCTGTCATCCGCGGGATCTTGCCAGCGCACCCAGGCAGACCCCATCATAATGCTGCCCGCTGACATACCAAAAAACAGCTTCCCCCCCTGACGCAACTGAGCCAGAAAATCAATCAATTGATGCCGCTGCAGCCAGCGCATGCCGTCCTCCACTTCTCCTCCCGAGATGAAAACAGCGTCCGCGTTTTCCAGCGCCTGCTTTACGGCCGCCAGATCGATTTTTGGCCGGGCTAATTGCAACAAGAAGACTTCACCCGCGCCTGCCTCCTGCAGCATACTTTTGATGGATTGAAAAAAGCCCACCTGATCCCCGTTGGCTGCGCCCAGATAGGCAATCCGTGGCCTGACGGTGCCGCATTCGGCGAGAATGGCTTTGATGGCAGCGAGCATAGCCTGCGGGTCACGCGGCCGGCCGCCGGCAAGTAAATAAAGCGGTTTGATTGTACTCATCGGAACATCCCTTTTGCATCAAATTCAAAGTTTGCCTGCGTGCGGCGATATTTCCCTGCCGGTCCGGGCCAAAGATTTGCTGTTGGGGTCAGTATAAATTCGCCGTCTGCGCCGTAGAGCGAAGCCAGCGCTTGCCGGATACGCCGGAAGACGGCTTCGCTTCGGTCTGTCAAAACCAATTCCGCTTCATATTTACTCCCGGTATGCTGTTCCAAATGATAATCGCGAATTTCCGGAATGCCAGCCAATTGCCGGTCAAGCGCCAGGGTGGTCACCAAATCACCGCTTGTTGTAAAAGTGGCGTTCGCGATGCGGCCTTCCACGGCCTGCACCAGGTACCCTTCGCTGTAGTCGCTCATCGGCTGCAAGCGGATCAGATCACCCATATCGAAGCGCACAATTGCCGCCCAGGGATTATCGAAGGTAGTGACCAAAATCCGCCCCAGCTGCGGTCCGCCATGCCGCGCCGCCAGCGGATAAAAGTCGATCCGGCAGAACTCCGTGTTTTGACGGAACAAACCGTCTTCCCCCTGCATCAGGACAAAACCGGTTTCCGTACTGCCGTAAGAGCTGATCAGGGGCGAGGCAAACGCTTTGCGGATTGCCGCCAGATGAATTTGAGACGGAAACTCATAGGTGAAGATAATAGCGGCCGGTGAAAAGAGTTTTTGGCCGTGATCCATCGCCCACCAGGCCAAACGTGCCAGCAAGGAAGGATTGGCTTCCAGAATCACCGGCTGAAAAAGCGCCAGCTCTCTCGCCATGCGTTCCAGATGACGGGGCTGCCAGGCGATCACGTTAATCTTCTCGTTGAGATATAACGTATTCCCCAAAATACGATGATCCATCGGTAAATCTTCTTCGCAGTGAATGCCAATGTTCAGGGCGCTGGCAAGCTTCGCCTGCTTCTGAGGATAGCTTAGCCGGGCGGTATGGGCGTTCAAGCGCCAGGACGCCGCCTCCGAAGCATTCCACCATTTCTGATTCCAAAGGTTGATCACTTTCTCACCGGTACTGCCGCTGGTAAAGGTGTATTCTATTTCGTCCCGGGCCAGCGCCTCCTCCACCTGCAAGGAATTGGGCACCAGACCATTCGGAAAATTCTCTCTCATTGTCTGCTTGGTCAGTTCCGGCAGCGCGGCATATCTTTGCTCCAGCGCGGTTCCGCTGCCGGGATCAGCAGCCCGCCAGGATGCGTAGACAGGTACCGAGTTCAAAGCAATTTCCAGCGCCCTCAGCGATTTTTTTTGATATTCCGATTGGTTAAACTCTTGCTTTTGCATTGTGTTTGGTCTGTCCTCCTTTGCTGTCTCCGCCCCGGCAACCCAAAAATCGCTCATTTCCGGGCGGCGACAGCCTGTTTTGTCATTCTGCCTGCCGATTCGCCTGCGTGCTGTCAGACTTTTTCCACGAGCTGGCTGATCTGCTCACTGATCGGCTGGCGTGTCAGCGTTTGTCCCAGCAATTCCTGAATGACAATTTCACAAACAAATAAAATACGGCTTTCTTCCAAATGGCCGGCAACCGCTTTGTCGGCGTCGGAAACCACCACATGCAGATGCGGTATGCCATCCGCAATTACCCCTTGAATCGCGCAAACCTCCAGCGGTGTATCCAGCCATTCCGGATAAACAAATTCAGGCGGCAGCTTTGTGTTGACCGCCGTATGCAAGCGGCAACGGTCAAATGTAGCGATACCGGAGGCAATATAGCCGTCGCGGATTCCCGCTTCGGCGATGACCTGCCGGATCCCTGCCAAGATCAATTCACCCGGTTCCAATCTGACAACAATCGTGCGGCCCGGTTTCGCCTGGTCAAAGTACTTCATAAAAAAATCCCCCTTCGTGTTGCTGATCACCGATCTGGGCTCAGCGAATTGATTTGATCTTTCCATTGGCATGGCGCCAATTGCGCAGCAATCCCCAAAGTGGCAGCAGCCAGAGAAAGACTGCCCATGGAATGGCAGCCGCCGTCACACCCAAAAGGCTCAAAGGAATCGCGCAGGCCGTATTCCAGGGAATCAGACCTGCGATGGTCACTGTGGAATCCGCCATATCCAGCATCAACTGATTCGGCGCAATGTTGCGCTTTTCGTAAATCGGCCGCATTAACTGAGCTTCCAACAGTAAGGACAGGGTTTGGTTGCAGGCGATGGCGGATACCGGCAAACTGGTTAGGACCATGACGGGAAACAAACCGATTTGAGCGGCAAATTGATCCAGGCGGGCAAGAACGCCGGCCAGCATGTTCGTGCCTTTGAGAATACCGGAAAAAGTGGCGGAAATCCCCATGATTAATATCGCGTTCTTCATACTGAACATGCCGCCGCCGTTGAAAATTGCCGTGGAATTGCCGGGAGCCGTATAGCCGAAAAACAAGATTCCGAGCAGATTAAGCAACGTCTGCCCTTGCAGCAGCATCGCCAGCAAAACAGCAAGAACGATACTGACCGCCATGGCAGATTTGATTTTTATTTTGAACACTGGCGCCAGCAAAATCACCGCCACCGGCAGCAGCATCCAGAGGGACAGATGAAAGGAAGACAAAATGGAAGCGGTCACCCGCTCCACACTGCCATTGAGCGGGGAAAAAAAGCTGACGACGGCATAGAAGGCGGTTGTGAGCAGCATCGGCGCGAGACAGTCGCGCAGCATCAGCTTGACATTGGCATAGAGCTCTGTTCCGGTCAGATAGGCAACCAAGTTAGCGCAGCTGGAAGCAGGACTGGCGCGGTCGCCAAAATAAACGCCGGAAATAACCGCTCCGGCCGTCAGCACCGGATTGACACCACCGGCATTGGCCAGAACCATCAGCACGACGCCAATCGTACCGCAGGTTCCGATACTGGTGCCGATCAGATAGGAGACGGCAACCGAAAGCAGGAAAGAAAATAAGATAAAAGTTTGCGGCGCAATCAGATGAATACCATAATACACCAGAAACGGAATCGTGCCGCAGGCACGCCAGACGCCGGTCATACTGCCGATCAGCAGCAGAATACTCATGACCATCAAGCTGTCGCGCACCCCGCGCCACATCATTCGTCCCACAGCAAGCGGTTTATGTCCCAAAGCAAGCGCAGCAAAGACAAAAGCAACGGCGCCGGCCGTCAGACCGTAAAGAATGCTGCTGCCGGAGATCACACAAAACATGAGAGAGCCGATCAGTACGGAGATGGCAATCATAAAAGGCATAAAAGACCTTCTTTCTGTATCTGCAGCATTACCCGGAATCCTGAAAAGCGCGATCAGGCCCTACCCTCCGGCTCTCTCTGCATACAGGAATGCCTGCAAATGTTCCTAAAGTTTTTTGAGACTCATTCTGTTGCCTTCTTGATGCGCCATTGCCAGCTGATAATAATGTTGGGCATGCTCCCTTCTGGCGCTGATTGATTCCTCCGGCAGCGTTTTCACCACTTTCGCCGGCATGCCCAAAACAACGGAAAAGGGTGGGATCACCGTCCCTTTGGTTACCACAGCCCCCGCCCCCACGATCGACCCCCTGCCAATGACGGCGCCGTCCAGAATGACCGCGCCCATGCCGATCAGACAATAGTCTTCGACCAGGCAGGCATGCAGAATACAGCCATGGCCCACTGTGACATACTCGCCTAAAATCGTCGGCAGTCCCTGCGTTAAACCGCTGCCTTCTCCGCTGTCTTCGTGTATGGTGCTGTTGTCCTGGATGTTGCTGAACTTACCGATGCGAATTGGATTCACATCGGCACGCAGGACCGCGTTATACCAAACACTGACGCCTTCCGCTAAGGTTACCTCACCGATGATCTTCGCGCCGGGTGCGAGCATGGTATTTTGATGGATGACAGGACTTTTATTTTGAAACTGATAAATTTCACTCATCCGGTTCCCTCCGATATTGGATTTGTTGAGGCTTGACTGCCCAAGACAGGGCACTGTCTGCTCTTCCGCTCCATTGTTCGATAACCGGGAGGATATTTCCTTTTGTCTTCGCTTGATCTGTTAAAAAAGAGTTGGTCCGCATCAAAACCAGAAAAAATGCTCATTGTCTGTGCAGTTACAAGACGGTAAGCTGCAAATTCCCTGTTTCTCCCCATGCAAAACGGAATCCGCTGAGATGGAAGGGCAGTTTCCGGCGCCTCCCTACGCATTGATGCGGTTTTCAAAGGATTGTCTCGCTAGAGTGATTCTGCCATTTTTCTAATGCCTCCAAATCATTGGAAAACAATCCAGAATAGACTAGAAATAATTTATCGGGTCTCTCGTTTACGCTATAATACCGCAGCGCAAGCGTTTGTTGCTTTAGTGATAAAATTCAGTGCAGGCATCCATCGTCATCTCTGAAATTCTTCCTAAGCTTGTATCTCTGAGCTTGCAAAATACTTCGCTGATCGTTATAATAAGAATGCGGAGCAAATCTGCACGAGATTCAATTTGATAGAGGAGGAACTGCTCATGTTGAAAACCGATGTTTTTACCCCTTCGGCATTCACTTCAGAAGGCAGCCTGACGCTGCGCGGTGTGAAGGTACCCTACCATACCGTCTGCGAAGACAACGTCTTTTATGATGATGAAGGAAAACCGATGGCATCCATCTTTTCTTACTCGTATTTCCGTTCCGATGTCACCGATTTGAAATCCCGTCCGGTGCTGTTTGGCTTTAACGGCGGTCCGGGCACCTCTTCGATGATGGTTCATGTAGGATTTTTAAGTACAAAGCGGGTAAAATACGGTGAAGTCGATGCCGATGGCCTGCCGCTGCCGCCTTACGAATCCTGCGATAATGCGCAGTGTCTGCTGGATATTGCCGATCTGGTCCTGATTGATCCGGTTGGTACCGGTTTTGGCCGTTTGCTGAACGAAGCGAACAAAGATCAGTTTTACGGCATCGAACCGGATGCGGAAGCCATCCTCACCTTCATTCAAGCGTGGTTGGCCCGCTACAACCGTTGGGAAAGTCCCAAATATATGGTCGGCGAAAGTTATGGCTGCACCCGTGCCAGCACGGTTGCCGGCATGGGATCTCTGATTGGTTCCGACCGCGCTTATAGTGTTACTTTCGACGGTATTATTATGATTGGCAACACCGTCACGGTTGGCAAATCCTTCGGGGATAAAGCTCCGGTCTATCCGGCGGTCTTGGCCTTCCCGACGCTCGCCGCTGTCAACTGGTATCACAATCACCCTTCCGGGCAGACAGTGGAAGCATTCGTTGCCGAAGCAAAACAATTTGCCGACAGCGAATATTTATTGGCGCTGTATCAAGGTGAAGCATTGAGCGCAGAAACCCGTGAGCATATCATCGAACGCGTCATCTACTATAGCGGGGTTTCCCGCGAATACCTGGAAAAACGCAATCTTGTGGTGGAAGATGTTGAGTATCGCAGCCAGGTAGCCCGCAAGAAAGGCCGCTCCGTGGCCCGCCTGGACGGCAGAATCACCCGTCCTTTATATGACCCGCTGCTCGATGAACAGCAATGGGGAGTGCGTGATGACCCTGCCGAAGGGAAGTACAACGCTTTCTTCCAATCCGTGCTCTGCGGCGAAGTCTTCCCGATGCTGAATATCAAATGGGATCGTAATTTCGTCAATTCTCATTCCCTGTACGCAAATTGGAATAACGAAATCAAAGGCCGCAACACCGCGCAAAGTCTCAGCGCCGCCATGCGCCGGACGCCCGGCATGCGCACCTTCTTTGCCAATGGCTGGTATGATATCTGCACACAGACCGGAATCCTTTATTATACTTTGAATCACGCCGGCTTGCCGATGGACCGCGTCTACTTCAAGGGTTATGAATCGGGACATATGGCATACCTTGGTGAAAAAAACATTCAAGCGCTGACCGATGACATGTATACCTTCATTCAGGGCGGCAATCCCTGCAAATAACTTAACCTCAAGGGAAAAAAGCTGCCCTACCCTGCAGAAAATTCAGCAGGGCGGGGCGGCTTGCTTTTTCCAGGCAATTGCCGGAGCTTTTGTCATTCTACTGCCTTCGTCCGCAGGTTGTTCTTGGATTTCCATGCTCAACTCCAATTGCCGGCTGACGGCGAGCCCCATGGCGGACTGTCCTCCCGGCGTGCGACCATTACCGCCCGCCGGAAAATCTGCGCGGTCAAAAATTTGGCTGCGCCATCTTTCTTTTTCAGCTCATTGCAATAGGAAGCTTGCAAAAAATGATCAGGAAGATCGACTGCATGGACCGAAAGATTGATTTTTATGATCTCTGAGGTTGCCCTGCCGGTCGCCTCCTTTTTTTTGACGATTCTTTTCCGGCAAATGCCATTGCCAATTGACGACTTCATCCAGATCCTGACCGTTTGTATGGGTATACTGTTCGTGTTCCACCAGTTTATCATTCATCTGCTGCACCAGATAAGCGCCCCGGTTGCCCAATTGCGGCAGGCGCAGAATCACTTTTTTGACCAGGTCAAAACGATCCATCTCATTCTGCACGCGCATGTCAAACGGCGTTGTAATGGTACCTTCTTCGCGGTAGCCGCAGACATGCAGATTGCGATTGTGACGGTGGTAAGTTAATTCATGAATCAGTTTGGGATAGCCATGGAAAGCAAAGATAATCGGTTTATCTTTGGTAAAGAGCAGATCATACTCCTCATCCGACAAGCCATGTGAGTGCTGATTGCTCGGCTGCAATTTCATCAGATCCACTACGTTGATCACCCGGATTTTGATCTCCGGCAGATTTTCGCGCAGGATCGTTACCGCCGCCAGGGTTTCCAGCGTAGGCGTATCGCCGCAGCACGCCAAAACGATATCCGGCTCCTGCCCCTGGTCGTTGCTGGCCCAGTCCCAGATGCCGATGCCTTGTGAACAATGCTGCACGGCTTCCGCCATGCTCAGCCATTGCGGACGCGGATGCTTGGAAGTTACCATTACATTGACATAGTTTTTGCTCCGGATACAGTGATCAAAAACGGACAATAAACAGTTGGTATCCGGCGGCAGATAGATGCGGACAACATCCGCTTTTTTGTTGGCAATATGGTCAAGGAATCCCGGATCCTGGTGAGTGAAACCGTTATGATCCTGCTGCCAAACGTTTGAACTCAGGATCAGATTCAGGGAGGCGATCTTCTGCCGCCAGGGCAGCTGATTGCATACCTTCAGCCATTTGGCATGCTGAGCGGCCATGGAATCAATAATACGGATAAATGCTTCATAACTGGCAAAGAAACCATGGCGTCCGGTTAATAAATATCCTTCCAGCCAACCCTCACAAAGATGCTCACTCAGCATCGAGTCCATGACCCGCCCATCGCTCGCCAGAAATTCATCCTGTTCCTTCTGTTCCGCATTCCAGGTGCGGTTTGTCACCTCAAATACTTTATTCAAACGATTGGACATGGTTTCATCCGGTCCAAAGATACGGAAATTTTTGTTTTCGGCATTCAAGCTGAAAATGTCACGCACAAATCCTCCCAGAACCGCCATATCCTGCGCCGCAATGGCTCCCGGCTGCGGAACTTTAACCGCATAATCACGGAAATCCGGCAGCCGCAGGTCTCTGAGCAGTTTCCCGCCGTTGGTATGCGGATTCGCGCCGATTCTGCTGTCGCCTTTCGGGGCTAAAGCAGCCAGTTCCGCAATCAGACGACCTTTTGAATCGAATAACTCTTCCGGATGATAACTGGCCAGCCACGCTTCCAGTAATGCCAGGTGCTCCGGCTTTTGCATCGTGAGCGGAATTTGATGTGCCCGGAAGCTGCCTTCCATTTGCTGACCGTCCACCATTTTCGGTCCGGTCCAGCCTTTGGGGCTGCGGAGGATGATCATTGGCCACAATGGTCTTGTGGTATCCCCTGTCTCGCGCGCATACTTTTGAATCGCTAAAATCTCTTCAATAACGGTATCCAGGGTGGCTGCCATTGCCCGATGCATTGGCATGGCTTCGTCCCCTTCGACAAAATAAGGTTTCCAGCCGCAGCCTTCAAAGAATTTGCGGATTTCTTCCGCTGACATACGGGCAAAAATAGTCGGACTGTTAATTTTATAACCATTGAGATGTAAAATGGGCAAAACGGCGCCATCGTACATTGCATTCAGGAATTTTGTGGAATGCCAGGACGTGGCGAGAGCGCCTGTTTCCGCTTCCCCATCTCCCACAATACAGGCGGCGATTAAACCCGGATTATCAAATACCGCGCCAAACGCATGGGCAATCGAATAACCCAGCTCGCCGCCTTCGTGAATAGAGCCCGGCGTTTCCGGGGCGACATGACTGGAGATACCGCCGGGAAAAGAAAATTGTTTGAACAGCTTTTGCATACCCGCTTCATCCTGACTGATGTTTGGATAGACTTCACTGTAACTGCCTTCCAGATAGGTATGCGCCACAAAAAAGTTCCCGCCATGACCCGGTCCCGAGATCAAAAGCAGATCCAGATCATATTTTTTTATGACACGGTTCAAATGCGTATAGACAAAGCTTTGCCCCGGCACCGTTCCCCAATGCCCGACGATTGTCTTTTTGATATGCTCTGCTGCAAGCGGTTGTTTCAGCAGGGGGTTATCCAATAAATAGAGCTGTCCTACCGCCAGATAATTGGCTGCGCGCCAATAGGCGTTCATGCGGTTGAGGTAAGCCTCTGTAAGGACGCCTTTTTCTTCGCTTCCAGACTGTTGCGTTTCATTTGACACTTTCAGTCCCCTCCTTTTTCGTAAAATAAGCTGTGTTGTTTTTTTTCAGAAAGCTCTCTGCCTGATCTCAGACCAACGAACAAGCCAACCGCAACAACAGTTCCAGTTTACTCTATTTACTACATTTTAGCAATAAGAATCATCAGCTAAAAAAGCAAAGGCGGTGTCGCACACTGTGACATCGCCTTTAACTCATCGGAAGGATTTGCGGAGATCATAAATGTTTTCTTTTTTTTGAAAGTCAGCGATCATTTGCTTTGGGCGGATTGCCGGCTCCTTAAATCAGAGGAGCAATCAGCAGCGCGGTCATGCCGACTAATTTCATGAAAATCAGGATAGAAGGTCCGGCAACGTCCTTCATGGGATCACCGACCGTATCGCCAATAATGGCAGCTTGCAGCTGCGGGCTGCCCTTGAGTGTTAAAAACGATCGGAAGCAATGGATGTCCCGCCCCCCCAGTGATATATGGTGGGAATCCAGGTGTCAAGATAAGGCCTTATATTTTAGGTCAAAAACTACATTTCCATCTACAATAATTTCATAATGATAAACGCCCGGCAGTGGATTGCCACTTAAACTCCGCAGCGCAACCGGCTCGCCATTAATATTTGTTGTAAATTGGTCTTCCATAATCCCAATCCAAGATTTTGTATCAATATCACCAGCTTCATTCGTCATGTATTGTTTCACTGTCCCGCCTATCACTTCTCCTTTTGGAGATTGTACCCAGACTGTCATAGATTCGGGCCCTTTTCTGGTATAGCTATCGTAATATTTATTGGGATCACCCTTTACTGTAATATAAGCAGTTAATTTTTCAATCGTTTCTTTATCATAAGGAACGATTGAAAAATTACTTTCCGCAACAATGATCCCTTTCGGCTTCTCTATTTTGAAAAGTTGAATCGTATAATCGCCGATATTGAGAGGAAGCCAATGATCTTTGTTAAACTTATTTTGCAGAGCAACGTCCTTCAAATTGAGGTAACGGAAAATGATTCCACGCTGAAAAATTTCCCCGTTTTTCTTTATTTTAAAAATTGGCCAGTTATCCAAGGGATAACTAATTCCAACGCCCTCTCCTTGTCTTGTTTGGATAATTCGGAAGGAATACCATGTGCCTTCCTGCAATCCTTTTCCCCTGGCGGTGATTTCTTGGTAGACATGAAATGTTGTTGCTATTTTACCGGTACCATCCACTAATTCTATGCTATTCTCATGATTTATGTTTTTGCTGATCGTTAAACTGTTTTCATGAACTACACTATTTGTGTTTTCCCATAACAGGCCAAATCCAATAATCAGGGCAGCGACCAATCCGATTGCGATATGCCACTTGATTTTAAATAGTCTAAGTACAATTGATAAAAACATATATATAATTGCTATTAAAAAGATAAAAGCATCGCCGGTGGGCACTAAAAATATTGTCAGCCCAAAAAGAAGCAAAACGCTTAAAGTGAAAATGTTGTTCTTCTTCGTTAAAATGAGCGCAATGGCGGGAATAAATCTTGAATAAATGATTATACTTAGTAATCCTTTCGGGGGTCCATTAAAATAAACAACAAATCCGATCATTAATAAGCCCAGTACTATATTTACCGGTTGCCATTTCTTTTTTTCTTTTGTTTTCTTGATATTTTCTTCGGGTGTATATTTCAGTCCCTGCTCTTCTTGTTCTCCGGCAATTTTCTTCGCCGCTTTATTTTTTGATAAGAGATCATGCAAAGTTTTAATAATTCCAACTAGGAAAAGCAAACCGCTGAGTACTGCAATGAGAGAGGCAATTGGATTGAGCGCCTGATTATCGATAACCTGAAGATTTCCTAATGTGAAAAAATCAATGAACAATACAATTATCGCTAAAACGATGAGATGCCAGCCTTTAATCTTCAAAAGACTCCCCCCCTCAACATTGTATTTCACTATCTGTTTCACTATCTTAGAGTGTGTTTATAGGGAAACGCGGAAAATGTACTTTTGCAGTTGTCACTGCAGTTCCGGCAAGCCATTTTTGTTGAAAACCGATCTTTTCAATCTTTGGCAGGACCATCCGCCAGAGCATTGACTTTCTCTGGACGCAGATTGATTCGATACTCAATAGCAGGTTTGTTGAAATTATTTCCGACCTCCTCCCGTTTATTTAGCCCAAGATAAGCGGCATCCCTGTAAACAGCGGTGTCGTCCTCACGAATAAGTTCTGCCGGCTGGTCAATATCGCGAGTATTGGCTGCAGCTGCCGTAAAGGTATGGGTATAGCCAGGTCCCTCATCTGCACCGGCATGTCTTTTCACGCCGAAATGCCATTGGGTTTCCCTTTTTGGTCCGATGCATTTTCGGGCCGCGTTCGTGGGAAGCACTCCTGGTGGGGAAGGCGCCGCGATAATGGCGGCGTCCACAACCGTGCCGCCACGCATGCTTCTGCCGCACTTTTCAAGTCCGTTTTTGATTGTATCAAAGTAGAGTTTGCCGATTCCGTTTTTCTCAAGCGGGCGGCGGAAATGCAGAAGCGTTGTTGCGTCTGGAACCTGTTTTTCCGGAAAGTTGCTGCCCATGAACTTGCGCCTGGCATAACTGTCATAAATAGCATCTTCCAATCCAAAAACAAGATATTTGAATCCGTAAGTTACGAACGCCAGGCGAAGCCTGAAACGCCTTGCTTGGCGTCGGAATCATCACGGATAAGTTCCCTCTACCAGGCTATGCCCTGGAGGTCGCCGCTCATCCCGTGGAAGAGTGACAAGCATACTCCTTAAATGACAGGCTTACCCCTGTACCAGTCTCCATAAGCTGTCGTAGCTATCCACCACATCGTACTTGACATTTTCGCCGCTGATGGCGCGGAAATGCTCGCGGGCGCAGTGGGCTTTGGCTTCCTCGATTTTGCGAAGTTCCATAGAGGACATATCGCCCTTCGTTTCAGCAACAAAGAAAATGTGCTTTACCTTGCCCTCGTAGAAGGCAATCGCCCAATCGGGGTTGTACTTTCCAACGGGGGTGCTGATATAAAAGCCTTTTGGCAGCTTCACATAGACCTCGACCTCCTGGCTGTGGGCTTCAAGCTCGGTAGCAAAGTCCCGCTCGTTGGTAGAGTCATAGATAACATAGTCGTACAGATTCCGCTTGGTTTCCATAGCGTTTACACCCAGGGCACCCTTTTTCAGGTCGGGTTCCGTAAAAATATTCGTGTCGAATGTGGAGGTCAGCTTATCGTAAGTGATATGCTCGATCATCGCCGTGGCTTTCTGCTCATTGATGAGGTTGGCGGCGCGGATGATAAACTCTTCGGGGTTGTCGGCAAACTGGTCAAACACCGCTTTTTCGATGCCGGCCAGAATGGCAGCCACGGCTTTCCGGGTCAAACCTGTTTCAGCTACAATTTTTCCGACAAGGTCATAACGAACCGAACTGCTCGCTTTCATCGTCGTATAGCGGGAGGCGTCTTCCCGAACCATATCGGCGCGAACAAACGCTTCGCCCGCTTGCAGTTGGGCTTTAGACTCGATAGTCTTGGCCTGTTCGCCTTTCTCAACCTTAAAGTATATCTTCGAGATGCGGAGCCTCTTGTTCAATTCCGCGATGGCCTTGGCAACCAGTTCAGCCTCGTCAAAGCCGACGATGTAGTAACTTCTGCCGTTGATACGCGACCACAGTTCCCGGAATGCCTTGCTGTCCAGTTTCGACTGGTCGAGCGTGACCTCCACGTTGTTCTTACGGGCGTTCTCCGGCCTGCCCGCATTGGGGTCATAGACAAAATCCAGCACGGCGATAACGTCCGCAACACGGCCGGCGGCTTCCTCCGGCATTTCAAGCGAATCACTCTTCTTGTCTGCGTAGTATTTTTCGGTCAGTTCGCCATGCCTGACATAGCCGTTCTTTATGAGGCTCTCGTAAATGGCAAGGGCGGTATCCCCGCCGAACTGTTCAGCAAACAGCTGCGCCTCAACCTTGCGCGGACGGTCGGCCACCGCCTCGGCAATTTCGCTTTGCAGCCCTTTGGCAAAGCTTTCGTAGCTTTCGTTTGCGATAACGGTCAGCACATTGACATGGTGAATCTCATCGCGGGAAAGCACGTTCTCATCCATGCGCTCACCGTCCTGGTTGACGGCAAGGCGCAGGCCGCGCCCGACTTCCTGGCGTTTACGGACATCGCTGCCGCTTTGCTTCAGGGTGCAAATCTGGAATACGTTCGGGTTGTCCCAGCCCTCGCGCAGAGCAGAATGGCTGAAGATGAACCGCACCGGCTCATGGCGGTCAAGCAGGCATTCCTTGTTTTTCATAATCAAGTCGTAAGCGTCCGCGTCGTCGGAAGTGCGTTCCTTCTTATCGCCGAGTTTGCTGTCGATCATGCGGCCGCTTTTTTTATCAATAGAAAAGTAGCCCTTATGTGTTTTTTCGGCAGCGATGCCGTCAAGGTATGCCAGGTATGCCGGCGTATCGGTCAGTTCAAGCTGCATACCTTTGACGATCGCCTGATATTCTTCTTCGAACATTTGCGCGTAAACGCCGCCCATGGCGTTACCGTGCGCGTCGTACTGCTTGTACTTCGCCACCTCGTCGATGAAGAACAGCGAGAGGATTTTAATGCCTTTGGAGAACAGCTGCCTTTCCCGCTCGATGTGGGAGAGGATGGTTTCCCGAATCTGAATGCGGCGCAGCTGCTCCTCGCTGACCGAGCCGATCACATCGCCTGCAAACAGCTTCAAGCCGTTTGTAAACTCAACAGAGGAATCGCGCCCGTCAATCCTCAGGACGGTGTAGCCGTTCTTATATTCGGCGAGTTCTCCTGAATTGGCGAAAAGGTTGTAACCCTCGCTGACGACCCTCGCCACCTTGCGGACACCTGAAACTCCCTTGACGTCAAATTCAATAGTCGCCGTCGGGTTGCCTTTGGAGAGGTTGATGCTCTGCACATAAATATACCCTTCGGTGGCGGTGCTGCCGGAAACGGATATGCCCTTGACCGCAATTTTCTTCACGAGACGTTTATTGTAAGCTTCGAGCGCGTCAAGACGGTAAATCATGTTATATACGCTGTCCGCGCGATGGGTCGCCGAGTAGCGGAGCGTCATCAGCGGGGCGAACTCTTTCAGCCGCTCTTTGGTAGCCGCACCCTCCACGGACTGCGGCTCGTCGATAATGAGAATCGGGTTCGTCTTCGCCAAAATGTCGATAGGGCGACGGGAGCGGAATTCGTCCAATTTCATATAGATGCGCCTTGCATCCTTGCCCCTGGCATTGAACGCTTGGCTGTTGATGATCATCACATTTATTGCGCTGTCGGAAGCGAAGCGGTCAATCTCGGTCAGCTGCGCCGAGTTATAGATGAAGAATCGGATTTTCTTGCCGTAGTCCTCAGCAAAATGCTCCTCCGTCATTTGGAAGGACTTGTATACACCCTCGCGGATAGCCACGGACGGGACGACGATGATGAACTTGCTCCAGCCGTAGCGCTTGTTGAGCTCGTACATCGTCTTAATATAGGTGTAGGTCTTTCCCACTCCTGTTTCCATTTCAATGGTCAGATTAAACCGCCCATCCAGCTTATCGGAGGGCCTAATCTGTCCGCCGTGCTGAATGGCGCGGATGTTTTCCAAAACCTTTTCATCCCCAATGGCGACAGGCGCGTTGTTAAAGCCGGTAAAGTTTAGGGCATCGTAAAGCCCCATTTGCCCCAGGCCGGGGTCTATCATGTAGGTCGGCGTGTGGAACGGCTGACCCGCGAACACGTCGCAGACCGCCTTTGCCGCGTCCGCCTGAAACTTCTGATGCCGGAATTGCAGCTTCATGATTGCACCCCCCTTATATCACCCTGACCGTAGTATTTGGCGCGAGAAGTTTGAACATCTCGAACACGTTTATTTTCTCTGGTGAACTGCTGAACCCGCTGTCACGGAACACAGCGCGGAGCGGCTGGCGGCTCGCGATTTCGCTGACTGCCTTTTCACTGATACGCTCCTCGAAACAGGCTATCAGATCGCCACCGTTATAGGTGTGGACGGTGAAGCCATCAATCTTCTCGTGAGTGTGCGGCATGGAGAGGGGAAGCCCCCAGTCCAGCAGGCAACCGAACAGCAAGTCCATATCATTACGGTCGGGCTTGATATTACTTTCCATCATGAAAAGCATATCCTGTGTGGTTTCACCGGCCGCGTAGTATACGTCGTTCATATTCGTGTCATCGAGTTTCAGGACACGGAAACCGATGTCAAGCCCCTGAGCAGTCAAGCCAGCCCCATCTTTGATTTTGTCCCCAGCGCGGCGGATGCGCTCCTTGCCGATTTCACAGATGTTCTTATAGCCCGCTTTGGCGGCTTCCGTCCCCTCGGCGCATACCTCCGGCAACTGCACCATAATAAACTTGCGCTTTCCACCGTCCTCGGCATTCAGTTGCATGACGGCGTGGGCGGTCGTGGCGGAGCCGGAGAAAAAGTCGAGAACTATGTCGGCATCTTTCAAGTCTGCCAGTTTTACAAGTTCCATTAATAACTGTTTGCTCTTAGGGTTATCAAACGGCAGATCAATTTCTTTGCCGATTTGAGAAACCTCAATATCTGTCCAGTTACTTGTGCGAAGCGAAGTATCGGACGGTGCCACCCAGTGCTGCACCCCTCCGCTTTTTCCTGTGGCATTTGGGATACGGCGAATAAAGTCGGTTAACCCTGTCTTTTCGGAATACTCTTCAAGCGTCATCCTGCTTTCAAATTCAGCCTGATATTTTCGATAATTAGCAACGGCTATATCAGCTTTCTCTTTGGAATTACGCCATTGCCCAGTTTCAGGAGTGAACCCCAGAACATCATACCGCATTGTCGGTCTGTCGGCGTTGCTCCAAAACACGTCCCATCTACCTTTGGTTGGCACATTGTCTTTTTCCATACGCAGAGCCTTCATAAGAAATGTTGGGCTTTTGGTATAAACCAAAACATATTCAAATCCAACATTCATGCTGTACAAGCCATTATCAGCAAATTGTGAGTTTAGGCTTTTTACCCTGCGGCGCGTAAGAATTGTGTTTCGGAAGTTGCTTTCCCCGAAAACTTCATCACATATCTTTCTAAGATCCGACAATTCACCATCGTCAATGCTAATGAAAATCACACCGTCGGATGACAGCAGATTCCGCGCCAGCACCAGCCTTGGATACATCATACTGCACCAGTCGGAGTGGAAGCGCCCGTTGGTTTCGGTGTTGCGGAAGAGACGGTCGCCGTCCTCGTCGTACACGCCCGCGTCCTCGTCGTAGTCCTCGCGGCTGGCGGCGAAGTTGTCGCGGTATACAAAATCG